>JBQCFO010000633.1:0-8235 GCA_051959055.1 Ginsengibacter sp.
GTAACTTCATGAATCCGCCGGATTTGCTGAAGTATTTCAGCATCTTTTACTACCTCCATAAAAGCATAAGTGGATCCTGGAATTAATAAAATATCAACATCATTGATCTCATCCAGCCGGTATCCGGCCACCATTTTCATACCGGCATATTCGCCTTCAATGATTCCTTTTTCTTTCGAGGCAAACTTCACCTCTGCACCGGGAAGCCTGCTTAATATTTCATAAGCTCCGGTAACATCCAAAGCTGTAAAACCTTTGTATAATAAGATGACTATTTTCATAAAACGTTTGATTTAATGGTTAATTATGCGTGGCAGCTGTGAACTGCTCTTGTTTGATTTTCTTCAGGCCGGGCAGGATCCACAACCTGAAAGTGTGCCATCATTCCTGCAGCATGGTGTTCCAAAATATGACAGTGGTACATCCAGCGCCCGGGCCGGTTGTCCGGCATCCATGCAATTTTGGTTTTGCTTTTTGGTTTCAGATTGATGGTATCTTTCCAGGCTTTGTATGCAGGCACTTTGCCTTCTTCTTCCAGAACCTGGAAGAAAAATCCGTGCAGGTGAAAAGGATGGTCCATCAGGCTTGTATTGGCTACTTCCCACACTTGTAAATCACCAACCATCACAGGGGAATCATTGCAATGCGTTTCTCCATTCACCAGGAAATCAATCCCATGTTTCACGCTCAGGCCCACCCCTAATTTCACCGTCCTGTTAATGGCTATATTCTGCTTTGCCAGTGAAGGAATTTTATCAAAAGTTTCCGGAATGAATGCTTTGGATGCGATATTTTCCGTTACATGCACAGTGGCATATTTTTGTTTTTTTGATTTAAGAAAGGTCATCCGGTTATAAGGCAGCGTTTCGATGTGAAAGACGTCACCTTCATTGAAAGGGCCAACAACAATGTCATATCGTTCGCCGGGAGTGATCAATAATTCGGTTTCTGTCCGGGGTGCTTCCAGCAACCCGCCGTCTGTGGCAATAATCCGGAAGGGAATGCCTTGCAAACTTAATCTAAAGTAGCGCGCACTGGCAGCATTTACAAAACGCCATCTTTCCACTTGTCCGCCATGCATATGAAGCGTTTGGGCTTCTCTGCCATTAAGCAACGGCGTTTCCCCTTCGCGTCCATCATGTCTTTCTATCCACCGGCGTGCGCGGCCATGTTGTTTAAAAGAATTATCTTTTGCCAGTTTCATATCATCTATCAAAAATATGCGATCATTATCCACAACCGGATCCGTTTCCGATTGCACCACAATTCCACCATACATGCCTCTTTCCATTTGTACTGTTTCATTTTGATGCGAATGATACCAGAATGTTCCTGCATCAGGAAGTTCAAAACGATATTCAAAACTTTCGCCGGGAGCAATTGGTTGTTGTACTTCACCGGTGCCATCCATGATTGCCGGGAGGCGAATGCCGTGCCAGTGGATCAGGGTTTCTTCCGATAAGTTATTGACAACATTTACCACAAGCGTATCGCCTTGTGTTGCCTTTAATACGGGACCTGGTAATTGTTGATTAAAGCCCCAGGCGCGAATCGTTTTTCCGGGCCTTATTTCCCAATCAAATTCGCTGGCTTCGAGCGTGTAATGGACAACTTTTTTTGTCTGTTTCATACTGCAAATGATTTTTTGATAATTATTTTTTGAGGGTGCAAAGTTATTTTCCGGCTTGCGCAGGCGTGTTACATATTAAACACAAAATTTTATATAATTTCATGGAGAGGAAGTAAATGAAATATATATCTTTATCCCCTGATGATACTCTTTGTAAAAAATATGGTGTGCAATCGCTGTATCATGATCGTGCAGCAGCAGTTGACAGCATTGTCTATTCCATACGAAAAAGTAGAACTGGGTGAAATCACCATTTTCGGCCCTTTGGTGCATGAGCAATTTGAGTTGTTACGAAAGAATTTGCAGTCTGTCGGCTTTGACCTGTTGGATGACCGAAAGGCTTCTCTCGTTTCTCAGATCAAGTCATGTATTATCGGCTACATCCATAGCGATGATGATACATTTATGAATAAAAAGCTTTCTGTTCTCCTGTCTGAAAAACTGCACGCCGACTACAATTATCTTTCTGCTCTTTTTTCATCTGTTGAAAGTATGACCATTGAGAAATACGCCATCCTGCAACGAATCGAACGCGCAAAAGAATTAATCGCCTACAATGAATTAAATCTCAATGAAATTGCTTTTAAACTTTGTTATAGCAGCGTCCAGCATCTCTCATTGCAATTCAAAAAGATAACTGGCTTGACACCATCTCAGTATAAGCAATCGGCAAAAGAACTTGGCCGTAAGCCACTTGACCAGGTTGGCTCCTGAAATTATATAAATCTTCCTGCTTATTGTATAACACTTGTGCCCTGGAGTCGTTCCATCTTTGCAATCAAAAAAAATAACAATGGAACAGGAAACAATTATTATCAAAGGCATGGTATGCCAGAGATGTATGATGGTAGTCGAAAAGGAACTTAGGATGATGGGCTATACGCCCTTGAAACTTTCGCTTGGCGAAGTGTCCTTTAACACAAATACCCCTGGAGACTCAAAGGATTTAAAGGAAAAGCTACTATCACTTGGATTTAGTTTACCGGAAGATAAAATGGCAAATCGCACAAAAAAATTAAAGGAATTAATTCAGGAAGTGTATAATGGTGATTTTGATTTCCCCATGCGATTCCGGTTTTCACAATATGCAGAAAAAAGGCTTGCAACAGATTACGATTCAATCAGCAGCGCATTCATCCAGACGGAAAATAAAACTGTCGAACAATATATCATCGAATACCGCATCAATAAAATAAAAGAACTCCTGGTGTATTCCGGCCGAAGTTTATCTGACATAGCGTTTAGCCTCAATTTTAGCAGTGTATCCCACTTATCTGCACAGTTCAAACAGCAAACAGGTTTGACATGTTCGTTTTTCAAAAATGTTCATAAACAGAAATTGAAAGCTTCATTTTCTGAAAATTAAAAAAAAAACAAAAATCTTCACTTAGTGCTGTTGGCCCTGACGCCAACAGCAGCGTGGGGTTTATCTATAATCTTCCGGTCTGAATACGAACCGAAATAAAAAATTACCCAATGTGTCACTGAAATTATATTCCAGGGTCGTATATAAATCCTTAAACATTTTGCCGTCCGGATTTGTTTTCACCATATTCAATGTTGTTACTCTTAAACTTTTTTCAAATTCGTGAATGTCATATTTTACAGTGTCATACTTCAAAGTCAGGTTGTATCTAAATGTTGCAACAGGGAAAGCAAGCGTGTTTTCAAGTTTTAAAATACTATCTATTTGCATTGGGCATTTCGTATTTACATTTTCAGATACACTTTTCAGAAAATCATAGGCACTTTTGGATTGTTTCTTTGTCTTGCAGCCAATAAAAGCAAACACGGAAATCGTAATAATTCTAAAAAAAATGTTCATGATAAATTAAATTGTTAGTTTAGGTCTTTGAAAATTTGAAAAGAATTGACAACTTCAGAGCTGAGATGGGACTTCCACGAGAACATCCTGTAATTGAAAAAGTAAAGCGGAAGGTAAATACAAAAAGCTGATATTTATTCGATTGCTGTAAGTCTTGACAGATCTTTGTAACGCATGATTTTTGTGAACTCTCCGCCGAAGACTGATTTATAAAATGTAAATGCTTCTTAAGCATTTCGGTTAAAGTGGTTATAAGGATTAATTAGCGCCATGTCTTTATTTTTGAAGTTGGTTTTTTAATCCAGAGTAATCATTACGTTTAGGGACACCTACTATTGGCTGTAGTGCACAAAAGCACTTGTTCACAGTAGAGCAAAAACAAGAAATCCACATATTTATTGCTTTACTGTAAAACCGCACTACAAGTAAATCTCCACGCACAATAATCATCACCGTTAGATTTTAAGACCAAAACTTTTCAAGCCAAATCCCCCTTTTTTAAAATAAATTTTGATCTTATTCACTCCTTTATTCAAATGAATTTTTACAGGTTCAGATGCGATAAATTTATTTTCATCTCCGGATGCAGCAATGGCAATATTTTGAGAAATTAATTGATCGTTGTTGTATAGATCAATCATACCGTCATTGCCACTTGTGGAAAATGAAAGAGAATAATTTCCGGCTTTTTTTGCGTTTACGGTATAAAGCAGCCATTCGCCGTCTTCAATGCTGAATACATACGGTTCGCCGCTTTGATCATTTTTTATATCCACACCGTCGTTTCTGTAAGTGCGGCCACGATTGCCCTGTGTGTGAACTCCAGGAGTATATTGATAACTTGCGGTGTCTTTATCATTATAAGCAAAACCATTTCTTCCAAGATCATAATCAACCGCATTTATTTTTGTGTCTGCAAAAATAATGTTTGTTTTAAAAGGCAGGGTAGTGGTTGCATAAACCTGCCGGAACATCGCGTCAGTAACATCTTTATGATAGAGGTTGTTTTCAATTTTTATATTATTGAGAAGTTCATTTAATATTTTTTGAGAAATGATGGAATCAGGTTTTGGTGAATTTCCTTTGCAATAATCAACAAACAATTGATAATCCTGCGGTTGTTTTATTTGTAAAGGATTATTAATCCCCATTTTTTTCAACTGCCACCAGCACCAGCCAATATCCTTGTCTTCCATCAGCCTGATGGTATTGGTAAACCAGGTGTTTGAATTTTCGCCGCTTTCGCCAAGCCACAGCGGGACATTGTATTTATCACGGTAATCCAGGAAATTCTGAATCGTTTCTTTGGTAGAAAAATTTCCGTATTTATGAAAACTGATCACGAGATTATTATCCCAAAGCGGAAACATGCCATGATAATTATTAGCAAATCCATTGCCTTCTAAAAAGATAATATGGCTTTTATCTACTTCACGAATGGCTTTTGTAAGGCGGATAAAAAAATCGCGTAAAGGAATATTTCTTTTTTCTTCAGTTCCTCTTTTATCTTCCGGATTGTCAAAGCCCCAATTGGTTTCATTCAAAATATCATAACCGCCAATGTAGGGTTCATTCGCATATCGTGTGGCCAGTTCTTTCCATAAGGCAACCGTTTTATCCTGGTTTGCCTGCGATTGCCAGAGTGAAGGCTCGTCGGGATTTCTGTCAGAAATAGGAAGATCATTTCCTTGTCCGCCGGGCGCTGCATGCAGGTCGAGTATCAGATAAATTTTATTTTCTTTACACCATTTCAAAAGATCATCCACCATTTTAAACCCTATTGAAAGCCAGGTATTTTTTCCCGCAACCGGTTCCTCCTTTACAGCAAGGGTAAATAAATCGTAGTGCATCGGCAGTCGTATCGAATTGAATCCCCAGGAAGCCAATGAATCGATATCGGTTTTTTGCGTTTCATTTTTCAGCCATTTATCATAAAAAATATCTGCCTCTTTTTTGCCAATCAGTTCAGTGATCTTTTCTTTGATCTTATATTGTTGCCCGAGGAATCCAAGGTTGAACATGTAACCTTCCTGCAACATCCATCCACCCAAACCCATTCCTTTTAAAATAAAATTTTTATTGGTATCATTTTCCAAATGCTTTCCATTTACTTTTAAAAATCCCTGTGCATTCGATTTAAAAGATGCACTCACTAAAAGGATTGAAAGCATGAAAATGTAAAGTGATATTTTTTTCATAAACAGGTTTTATTATTGTAATAGTAAATTCTGGAGTTAACTTCTCTACTTCAGCAAACATAGAAATAACACTGATTTCTGTTTTGTTTAAATTCTAAATTACAATGGTTGAAATGCTGTGTGCCTTTGAAACTGTAGGCGCCCATTGGCCATTGATCCACAAATGATATGGGATTTCAAGATCGGTCATATTTAAAACAACCACAGCCAGTTTTCCATCTTTGTTGATAAATGAGGTGGCTTGTAGAAAGCTTCTGTTGCTCGATGTACTGACTCTTATTGCACCCGGCCTGATAAATTTAGAAAATTGCCCAATGTACCAATATTCGTTTGTATAAAACAGTTCGCCGGTTTTTACATTCGCAATTAATGGAGCAAAACAAAAATTTCCTACATGATTCGGGCCACCGGTTTGATCCAATAAAATATTCCAGTCTGTCCATGCAGTAATTCCATTATTGAGATCATTAAGAATATTATTTCCATACAATTCCCCGAGGCTCCAGTTGTGAATACTATCCATATCAAATTTTTCTTTACAACCTTCAGTAAACATTAAATTGAGATTTGGAAAAGTTTCCCGAACGTGTTGTTCATTCTCAAAAAGAGGAGTGGATTTTGTCCAGGTTTCATACCAGTGAAATCCAATAGCCCAGAAATATTTTGCAGCATCGGGATCATTTAATAAAACACTGGCGCGTTGATACATTAAATCACGGTTGTGATCCCATCCGATTATTTTTATGTCTTTCAGATTGTTTTTGTGAAGTGTAGGCCCTAAATTATTTTTTACAAAATCCCGCTCAGCATCTGCACTATAAATACATGATTCCCAACGCTGGGTCGCCATTGGCTCATTCTGTGTAGAAACGCCCCAAATGGGAAGTCCTTCTTTTTCATAAGCGTGAATAAACTTTACAAAATAATTTGCCCAAAGCTGGTAATATTCTTTTTTCAAAACTCCTCCGTGAAGCATGTCATTATTGGATTTCATCCATGCAGGCGGGCTCCATGGCGTTGCAAACAGGAGCATTTTTCCATTCAGTTTTTCATTCACTTTTTTTAATAAAGGAATGCGGTATTGTTCATCATGTTTTACTGAAAAGCTATTCAATGAGCTGTCATAATCCTGTATATAATTGTAAGTGTCACTGGAAAAATCGCAACTGTTGATACTGGTGCGTACCATATTATAACCAATTCCGTCCGTGTTGTCATAATAGGCTTTCAAAATTTCGTCCTGTTTATCTTTTGGCAATTTGGCAAATGTTTCTGCAGAAGCATCGGCAATCGCTCCACCAAAACCGGTAATAGTTTGAAACTGATGTGTTGGATCTACAAAAATGCAAACATCTGTTTCCAATGGCTGCGGATGATTTTCAAAAGTCAGTTTATCAGAAAGGCTGATTCTTTCTTTTGTTTTTGCTGCTGTGGTATAAATGACAGGAATTTTCCCTTCAAGAGAAAAATTGATGGTTGAACTTGCATAAGAATTTGTTTTTGAAGTCTGCGGCTGGTGCCGGTTGCAGCCGATCGTTATGAAAAGAAGACCAAATAAAATTTTTTTGAAAACCATAGTTATATTTTTTGATAGATCTGGTGAAGCAATAAATGTAAAGAAGATTCATTAAATTATTCAATTCGTTTTTCAATCCTCCTATCCGGAATAAACCAGATAAAAGCAACAAAACAATAAAGCCCAAAACTGATCCACGAGTTAATAAAAGTAAGCAGAATGCCGATCGCATAAATAACCACAGAAATGACTCCCTTAAAATCATTGCCGATGGATGTAGCGAGCAAAGAATCTTTTCCATGTAGTTGCATCAAAGCATGCAACAGAAAATAATAAGCCATTCCCGACATAAATAAAATCATTCCGTAAAGAGCAACTGTTGATGAGCTGAAATGATTTTCGCCCATCCAGGCGGTAACAAAAGGAACGAGAGAAAGGCAGAAAAGCAGGAAAATATTTCTCCAAAGAACTTTACCATTTACGTGCTGCACTATTTGAAACAGATGATGATGATTGTTCCAGTAAATACCAAGATAAATAAAACTGAGCACATAGCTGATAAACTTTGGCAGCAAGGGTTTCAGAGCTTCAAAAGTATCACCTTGCGGTGCCTGCAATTCCAGGACCATGATGGTAATGAGAATGGCAAAAACTCCGTCGCTAAAGGCTTCCAATCTTCCTTTGCTCATGAATTATATTTTGAAATGGAAAAATAAGTAATTCTTTTTGTTTTTTTGGCCCGTCTAAAACCAGCAAGGTTTATTTAAGAATTATTCATTCAAATTCTGTTTATTAAAACCTTCCTGGTTTGGTGCAAGTGCGAACGTAATTTTTCCCTTTGATGAGTAGATTTCTCATTGAAAAAGTGTGTTTTCACTTAACATTTCAAAAAGTAAACTTTTATGGCAATTAATTAACGATTTGAACGTTGGTAAAAGGAAGGGGAGATATTGTGGTGTTTATTGATGGACACAATAAGCGGCTTTTGAATATTACGTTAACCTTAATTAATCAAAAGATGAAGCAGAAAAATGAAAAAACTACCATCCTTTTTGTCAACAAAAAT
>JBQCFO010000634.1:0-4640 GCA_051959055.1 Ginsengibacter sp.
ATGCATTCAGTCTGTTATTGATCAAACAGTGAAGGACATTGAAATTATTGTGGTCAATGATGGTTCTACAGATAATAGTGCTGATATTATCGAAACATTTCGTCAAAAAGATAACCGGATTCGCATCATCGCAAGTGAAAACCGCGGAGTAAGCACGGCACGAAATAAAGGCCTTGAGATTGCGACCGGAGAATTTGTAGGATTCGTAGATGCAGACGACTGGATTGAGCCAACGATGTTTGAATCGCTTTATCAATCAGCAAGAGAAAATTCTGCCGACTTGGTTGTTTGTAATGTTAATATGATAAGCGAAGAAAAAGAACATAAGCATCGCTTGAAACTTACAAATAGTATGATTGATTTGTCAGGTGCAAGAAATGAGGTATTGGTTGATTTAATGAGATTCAATTATGATTTTGCAAATTGGAATAAGCTTTATTCATCAAGGATCATTAGCGATTTTAATGTCCGTTTCCCTGAAAGGTTAGTAATGTATGAAGATTTGTATTTTAATTTATGTTATTTTCAATATTCGCAAACGCTAGCAACAACTGCTCAGCCATTGTACAATTATAGAATCCATGACGAATCAGCAATGAGCAAAACTGCTATTCAGCTCGGTCAGTTCAATTTGCTAATGCAGATATTTTTAGACGAGTGCAAACGAAACAACTGGCAAGTCACCAGCGACATCTTTTTAAAAGAAATGCGTCGCGGCTTTTATTATAATCATCTTTCAAAGTTGATTGCCAAAGTACGGGCTTTGAAAATTAACCGGGCCATGAAAATTAAAACTCTGTCTCAACAAATTAGAAGTTTGAATAATCAATTTTTCGATTTTCAGAAAAGTGAATTAAGGGGAGTCCAGGGATTAAAAAAGCGTCTTTTAAGGCAAGGGTGGTTTCATCTTTTTGCAACCCTTGAAGTAAGCAGAAAAAATGAATTATAAACCACGTTTGGATGGATTGCGATTCGTCGCAATTATGATGGTAATGTTGGAGCATTTTGTTTATTTTTTAGGCAGCAAAGTTTCCGGAGGTTTTTACGGCGTTAATCTTTTCTTTGTATTGAGCGGCTATCTGATTACTTGTATTTTGCTGGCCGATGAAAGTAAACGTTTCAAAGAAGCATATACAAGATTCCTTTTAAGAAGGATTTTAAGAATTTTTCCGGTGTATTATTTGGCGATTCTATTCCTTTTTATGATTAATGCTGAAGGAATTTATGAAAATTTGCAGTACCTTTTAACCTACACTTATAACTATAAACTCGGAGAATCAAAACAATGGAACACATTGTATTCACCCTATTGGAGTTTATCAGTTGAAGAACAGTTCTATATCCTTTTCCCTGTTGTTGTTCTTTTGTGTAGAAGGCATTCAAAAGTTTTGTTTTCTCTTTTTATTGCGATTATTATCGCGGGCTATAGCCAAATTTATTTTAATGTCTTCAACATAGAAAAATACAATTATGTTGGATTGCCCACAAACATGAGCTTTCTGGCACTGGGTGCCATCGGGGCATTGTTTACAAAAAAGGAATATTTATCTGAAAAATTCTTTTCAAGTCGGTATATTGAAATTACAGTGTTTGTGGTATTGATTTTTTCCCTGATATACCGTAACTGGCATTTCAAAGAATTATTATTGCCGTTATTAAATCTCTATCTTGTAATTAAAGCTTCTTCGTTTTCGTTTAAGATAAAAGTTCTCGACAAGTTTCTTACAAGTAGGAAAGTAATCTATGTAGGCCGTATTTCTTACGGAATATACTTATATCACCTGCTCATAGGCTATCTTATCACAACGTACCTTTTTGATCCGATTTGGTTTAAAATTCCGTTTAACTCCTTCGGTATTTTGTCGAAGCTGCAGTATAACGCCTGGATAGTAAAATTTCCAATAGTCGTATTGGCTACAATACTTATCGCTTCATTATCATTTCATTGTATTGAGCGGCCAATCTTGAGATTTAAAGACAAATTTTTTCAGAAACGCAACACAGGTTCCCCTGGAATAGCGCTTGTTCCATTTGAGACTTAATCTAATAAAATTAGGCAAATGTCCTCGTTACTTGTTTCTATATTGATGACTGCCTACAACCGCGAAAAATTTATTGCCAAAGCGATTGAATCGGTATTAAAATCAACTTATGAAAATTGGGAATTGATCATTGTGGATGATTGTTCAAATGACAACACAGTTTTGACTGCACAACAATATGCAGAAAAAGACGTCCGCATCAAAATCTTCATCAATCGCAAAAATCTTGGCGATTATCCGAACAGGAATAAAGCAGCTTCTTATGCTTCCGGAATGTTTTTGAAATACCTCGATTCGGACGATACCATTCATCCACAGGGAATAGAAAGAATGGTAATCAATATGCAAAGCTTTTCTGATGCTGGTTGGGGCATCAGTAATTTTCTAAAAGATATTTATGATGAGGACTTACCCATCTGCCTTGATTCCAAAGCCGCTTATGAATTTCATTATTTCAAACAACCGATATTTTTCGCCTCACCCGGACAGACGATTATCAAACGAGATCTTTTTGAGAAAGTGGGTGGCTTTAGCGACAGGCGGATGGTTAGTGATTTTGATATGTGGCATAAGTTGTCATTGATTTCTCCAGTGGTGCTTATGCCTGGAAAAATAGTTACGATTCGTGATCATGAAAACAGAGAACTGAATGACCGAGCTAAATACTCCGTTGACTACGAAAGGGTGAAACTGTATTATTTCGCGGACAATCGTTGCCCTCTTACCAGTAAACAAATAAATAAAGTCAAAAAGAAACGCCGAAATACAACTTTTAAAATAGCCGTTAAAAAAATATTGCAAATGGATTTTGCCGGGGCGCTTCCGCGCTTAAAGGTTTTCTGGTTTTATTTGTGGAACTAATTTTTACACTTAACTCTAAATGGAAAATCAACCTCTTGTTTCAATATTGATGACTGCGTATAATCGCGAGAAATTTCTTGCAGAAGCTATAGAATCAGTGCGCGCTGTTACATATCCAAACTGGGAATTAATCATTGTAGATGATTGTTCGCGCGACAACACTTTCTCTGTTGCAAAAAGATATGTAGCCTTAGATGAAAGGATTAAGCTGTTTGTAAATGAAAAGAACCTTGGAGATTATCCAAACCGGAATAAGGCGGCCTCTTATGCCTCAGGGAACTATCTTGTGTTCGTCGATTCCGACGACTGGATATTACCGGATACGCTGGTAAAATGGGTAAATTTAGTAGAGAAGCACAGACTTTCATTCGGGATTTTTGTTCCCGGGATGAAGGCAGAACCAACCATTTTGTCATCCAAACAAGCTATCACACAGCACTTTTTTTCGCAACCTTTGCTAATGAGTGGGCCTGTAGCTACGATTGTTGCACGCGACTTCTTCATGTCAATAAATGGATTCCCGGAAAAATATGGGCCGGCAAATGACATGTATTATAATCTTAAAGCTGCTTCCTGCACTCGTGTGCTTTTATTACCTTTTCCACTTGGAGGCTACCGCAGGCATGAAGGGCAGGAGATTAATAACAGCTATTCCTATTTATACAATAGCTATAGATATTTACGGGACGCACTAACGGAACTTCATTTGCCGCTAAACGAAACGCAAGTGGCGTACCTGCATGAAAAGAATAAGAGACGCTTCGCTACCAACTGCATTAAATTTGCAATCCGTCCGGGAAATTTCAAGTAAACACGAATAATCATTCTCCTTGCTGAGTTCGGTTTAAGAGACTGGTGGCAAGCGATTTTTAATAAAAAATATGAAGTTTCCGCCGGATGAATGAAAAAGTTCCTCTTGTATCTGTCCTCGTAATAACTTTTAATCATGAAAGATATATCAGCAAGTGTATTGAAAGTGTATTAAAACAGGTGGGTGACTTTCAGGTTGAACTCATTATTTCAAACGATCAATCTACGGATAAAACCGATTTGATTATTCAAAAGCAAATTGACGGTTATTTCGGACCATACAAAATCAAATATTTTAATCAAGAGAAGAATTTAGGAATTGTGCCCAATTTGCTTTTCGCATGGCAACAATGCACCGGTGACTATGTTGCTCTTTGCGAGGGCGATGATTACTGGCAAGACCAAAAGAAGCTGCAGAAGCAATTAGATATCTTTTCCAGCTCTGAGGATTGTAGCATGGTAATTACCAACCGGATCGTTGAACGTGTGGATGGTACAACGTACCTGGAATCATACGACGATTTTTATGGGAAGCATAATTTCACTACAAATGATATCATCAACGATTTTATACCGGGCTTGCAAACAATGATGTCAAAGAACTTTCCCGATTTCCGGATTTTCATGAAGCAACAGCAAGGGTTGACTCACTGCGACCGGTACCTTGCCTATTATGCAAGCATGCATGGCAAGATTTTACTATTGCCCGAGGCAACTGCGACATATAGGATGACTGGCTATGGCGCATGGTCATCAAACTCAGGATTGCAGAAAAAACAGGTAAAAGTGAAACAATTACAGGATTTCCACAAACGAATAGGGTTACCAATAAATAACTCAATAACCGCAATGCATGTCATTTCGTGCGGGTTTGTTACATTAAAATATTGTTTGAAACGGCCTTCACAATTGACAGATCCCGAAAAT
>JBQCFO010000635.1:0-6254 GCA_051959055.1 Ginsengibacter sp.
AATCTATCGTCAGAAAGAAGATTCATTTGTAAACCTCCTCAATCAGGTGCGTACCAATAAGAAGAACGCGGAAGATTTTGAGGATTTGCATCAACGATTTAATGCTGATTTCCGGCCTTCGCTTGAAGAAAAATATATTACGCTTACTTCTCACAACAACCAGGCAGACCAGATTAATTACCGGGAACTGCAAAAGATTTCCACCAATCCTGTTACTTATGAAGCGATTATAGAAAATGATTTTCCCGAAAAAAGCTATCCCGCTGAAGGCAAGCTGGTTTTAAAAACAGGAGCACAGGTCATGTTTTTAAAAAATGACCTGGTGAGCAAAAAATATTTTAATGGAAAAATCGGAGTGGTAAAATCTTTGAAGCCGGATGAAATAGTAGTGAACTGCGATGGCGAGGATATTTATGTGCCACAGGAAACCTGGGAAAACACGCGATATACATTAACTAAAGAAGGAAAGCTGGACCAGGAAACGTTGGGCACTTTTACCCAATTTCCACTCAGGCTTGCCTGGGCAATCACCATCCATAAAAGTCAGGGGCTAACATTTGAAAAAGTAATGATAGATGCGGCAGCGGCTTTCAGCAGCGGGCAGGTTTATGTAGCGCTTAGCCGTTGTACCAGTTTGAATGGAATTGTGCTTTTATCCAAAATCCCATCAAGCGCCATTTACAGCAACCATAATGTGATAAAAGGACATGAAAACCTCACTCCTAAAGGCTCTCTGGCAGAAAGATTTGCCGGAGCAAGGCAGATTTTTACGCAACAGTTATTGGAAGAAATTTTTTCTTTTAATGAAATAAACACGTTGGTAGATGTTTTAAATTTTCACGTAAATGAACACAAGGGAAAACTGAATAAAGAAGCTCTTCCCTGGATCAACGATTTAAAAAATAAGTTTGGCGCAGACAAAGCAGTTGGTTTAAAATTCATCAGCCACACCGGTTCTTTTATGAAACAGGAAGCGGTAATTGAAAAAAATTCTGCCTTACAAAAAAGGATTAATGATGCCGCCAATCATTTTGCTCCTAAGTTATTGGCTATGCAGGATGCCATAAAAAACCATCCTCTGGTAACAGAGCATCGTGAAACGGCTACGGTCAT
The DNA here is from genome assembly GCA_051959055.1 of Ginsengibacter sp. Taxonomy (GTDB): domain Bacteria; phylum Bacteroidota; class Bacteroidia; order Chitinophagales; family Chitinophagaceae; genus Ginsengibacter. The sequence goes on from JBQCFO010000635.1 coordinate 1,114, forward strand.
CAATGAATACCTGAATCAGTTACACTCTGCGTTACAGGTTCAAAATTACTTTCTCCAGTACTGCAAAGAACCTTTCTCCGTTACCTCTTTTTTGCAACATAAAATAAAATTTGCCCATCCAAGAATCAATATTTCCTGCTATGCCAGCAGTAAAAAACAAGCTACCTCAGATGTGCCCAATGCCGAATTGTATCAAACGCTCAAAGGCTGGAGGGACGTCGTTTGTGAAGAAAGCGGAACGCCGATTTATATGGTGGCAAACCAAAATGCATTGAAAGAAATTGCCACTTTCTTGCCATTTACGAAAAAGGATTTAACCCAATTAAGTGGTTTTGGAAAAGCAAAAGCGGAAAAATATGGCGATGATATATTAGATATTGTTCAGGATTATTGTTACAAATACAATCTGCAAAGTAATATGTCTTCTAAAGAAGGAAATCCGAAAAAAGAGCGGAAACCAAAAATCCCTTCCGAACAAAGCACTGAAATAAAGATTGCTACAAAAACGCAATCTTACAATTTATATAAAGAAGGAAAAACGATTGAAGAAATTGCAAAAGAAAGAAACTTAGCGTTCACCACCATCGAAGGCCACCTTGCCGCGTTTGTAGCAAACGGAGAAATTGATATTAATAAAATGGTTAGCCCGAAAAAGCAAAACCTGATAAAAGAAGCTGCCAAAATTCATGGCCGGGAAAGTTTTAAAGCTTTAAAAGAAAACCTGCCGGAAGAAATAAGTTATGGAGATATAAGAATGGTGATGGCTGCAGAGAAAGGAGAAGAGAAGGCATAAATTTTATTTTTTCAGAAAAAAGAACCGGAAAATTTGATGAAAATTCGGAAAATTAAACAGCTTGAACCTCTAAAAGATAAACTCGGTTTATGAGACGCAGATTTCAATCATTTACGAAAAGCAGAAATGCAACCTTTACATGCATGGGTGGCTACCAAATGCGGTAATAAATTCTTTTAGATTTGTACACTTATCACTTTAAGTACTTTCAAACTTATTTATTATGCATTATTATTGTTTATTATGCATTATGATTGGAACCCGTTTAAAATAGACGATGCAGAACCTATCCTGCATCATCAAAAAGCCTGGAATTTTGATCCCAGAAACGAAAGTTATTATTTGGGAAGGGTAAATGAATCCCGTGAGAATGATTTGAATATGCGCTATTTCACAGATGGAAAAACCGGCCGCTATTACCGCAAAGGTGAAATGCAGCAGGAAGAAAATACAGCGGTTAAAGAAGTTTTTCGAAATAATTCCCATGAGGGAAAAAGAACAAGGAATTTTAATTTTAAGCAAAAATAAAGTAGCTAATTCCAGATTCAAGTTATCAGCTTTTTTAAAATACCATGTTAGGTTGAAGCAGATATTTTTGAAAATGGAAATCAGCAATACTTATTGCTTTGCTGTAAAAAATGACACCTATTCAGCAGAAAGAGAAATAAGTGCCATTCCTGTTTTTTTCTGAAAATAGAATCCGAAGATTGATATGCATAAAGTACAAGGTTATTTTGCCTTTGTTTCCTCAAAAGTCATCACTCTATAACCAGAAGTAGGAATTTCAAATTTGGAAGCAGGCACCGGATTATAATTAATGGAAGCAAGGGTAAATTTGAATTTCATTTTCCCATTCTCCATTTCATATTGAACAGGCAATCCGGGTAATGTTTTAAACTGGGCATCGTAAGATTTATTTGCCATATTTACATCTGTGGTATAATAAACTGTAAAACTGGTTCCGTTTTTTAATTTGGCAATTGCTTTTTTGCATTTAAAACCCGCGATGGTGGCAGTTTCGTTGGTATTGTCAAAAACAATTCCTTCATATTTTCTATTATTTTGCTCCCAGTTTTGAGAAGTCATGGTAATCATCAGTTTCTGTCCACTGTAATCTTTCAGAATTACGCCTTTACCAGTAACAGCATTATAAATAGTGGCTTCACGACCAAGACTGCTCACCAGTTCGGTCCTGCTATCATTCCCTTTCAGATAAATTGTAGTTGTGGCTCCATCCAGCATATCGGCCATTTTCGGTTCGCCGCTTCCTGTTTCTACAGACATATTATAGACCAGCGTCCCTTCTGAAAGCGTTTTTTGTGCAGTGGAAGAAAACGAAAGAAAAGCAAAAGAAAGCAGCGACACTATTGAATACGATTTCATAATATGTTTATCATTTAAAGATAATTCAATGATATAGATAACATTATGCTTCCAAAGGTTGCAAATTAAAAAACTATCTTTTCTTTTTCAAAGCATCACTTTTCTCCTTCATGGTTTTCAGTTTGGCATTCGATTCCTGCATCGCAGTTATTCTTTCCTGCCATTTGTTTTGCGTTACAGGCTTCTTTTTATTTTCCTGCAGTTTGGCCATTATTTTATCATGATCGATAATATATTTTTGAATCACAAACTGGATAAGAAGCGTAATAGTATTTGAAACAGTGTAATACCAGGTAAGCGCAGCCGGCATTCTATTGAAAACGCCAATCAAAATAACCGGGAAAATATAAGGCAGATATTTCATTACGGGATTACTGTTGTCCTGCGTATTACTCATTCCATAAACAGAAATCAGCATACTGGTAATGGCTGCAGTAATCGTAAATAAACTAACATGATCGCCATAAAAAGGAATATTGAATGGAATATGATAGATTGAATCATACGTTGATAAATCTTTTGCCCACCAAAAACTCTGGTGGCGCAATGCGATATTCGAGTTAAAGAAATCATATAAAGCAAAAAATATCGGAATCTGGAATAAAGCGGGAATACATCCACCAAGAGGATTTACACCGGCACTTCTGTAAAGTTTCATTTGTTCCATCCCAAATGCCTGCTTGTCATCCTTAAACTTAGTTTTCAGTACTTCCAGTTCCGGTTTTAATAATTTCATTTTCGCGCCGCTCAGGTAACTCTGGTAAGTAAGCGGCGAAATGAGCAAACGGATGATGATGGTAAGAAGCGCAATTACCAACCCATAACTGGCGATTTTGCTTGAAAGAAAATTAAAAACCGGCATGATAAATCCGCGGTTGATATATTTTACAAATGCAAGGATACCACTTCCCAAAGGAACCATATTATACATTTGATTTCCGTAAGATTTCAAAATTTTATAATCACTGGGACCATAAAAAAGCTCTAACGGAACTACAGCATCATTTCCGGGCGTAACATTTAATTTTAAATTGGCAGTTGCTTTAGCAATTATATGTAAACTGGTATCATCAGGGCTTTGCCATCTAACTTCTCCTGAAGAAAATTTATTTTTAGCAACTATAGCTGCTGCAAAAAACTGTTGGTTTAAAGCAAGCCAATCTACAGGACGTACAAATTTTTTATCGTCATCTTTACCTTTTACTACATGCTCAAAATCATAATCGCCGTTTTCTACAAAGGAAATATGAGATTGTTGTGTTTCCCATTCAATATCCTTTTCCATTTTCACTGCCTTTGCCTGCCATAAAAGATTGATGGTGTTTTGAGTTACCAATTTATTAGCGCCATTCAATTTGATATTAAAGGCAATCATATAATCATCGGGCTTGATGATATACTGATGCACTATAGATTCGCCATTGTTGGTTTGCAAACTAAAACTGATTACCTGGCTGCTGTCTGTTTCAGTTTGCAGCGGCAGTGGGGTAAAAAGAAGGTCAGAAGTTTGAGCCGTTTGATTATTTCCTGTAATGATAGCGTAAGAAATATTATTAAAACTTCCATCCTGCAGAATAAGCGGTTTGCCGTCAAAAGTTTTAAAATCTTTTAGCTCAATCTTTTGTGGTTGGCCGCCTTTATTTGAAAAAGTAATTTTAAATACTTTATTTTCAACGGTAACCAATTGTTCTTTTCCGGTAGAGTCTTGTTTTAAACCAGAAAGCGAAGAATCCCTTTTTGCCGCCAAAGAATCGGCAGCGGCTTGCATTTGATGCGTTGTATCAATTTTTGGTTTCAATTTATCAAGAGAATCCTGGATATGTTGTCTTTCTCTTTCTGCTGTTAATTGCCCTTGCTTTGAATAATAAAAATATCCAAAAAATAAAACAGCCAGCAGTGCAAAACCAATAATCGAATTCCTATCCATACCTATATTTAAAAATTAGGGTGCAAATGTACACAAAACTTACAGTTTGGCAGAGTTGAAACATGGTGACAATAAAATAAACGGCGCTTTTAACAAGATGACAAAAAATTGCAGGCGATAGTTAAAGCGACGAACGTTTTATTTGCTGCATTTATATTTCGATTCACCGGGTATAACGTGTCTTTTTTACCGTTCTGCATTGGGGAATAAAATTTGAGAGAAATGATTTCGATCATATAAAAGATATTTTGATTAACTATTCCGTCTTTAGAAAATAAAGCGGCCGGTTATTTAGTAATTTTAGAGAAAAAGATTAAACATGGCAGATACAGTAAAAAAAGTAGTGATTGTTGGCGGCGGTTTTGCCGGGATAAATATTGTAAAACAAATATGGAAAGATAAACGGTTTCATATAACCATGGTTGACCAGGATAATTATCATTTTTTCCCGCCATTGCTTTACCAGGTGGCAACCGCTTTTATTGAACCCTCAAATATCAGTTATCCTTTCCGAAGGATGTTTACCGAAAAAAACAATGTACGTTTTCATTATGGAATGCTCTTGAAAGTGGATCCGGAAAAAAATAGCATTGAAACTACGACAGGTTCACTCGATTATGATTACCTGGTTCTTGCGCTTGGCACTGAGTCCAATTATTTCGGAATGGAAAATGTAAAGCAGCATTCTTTACCAATGAAATCTGTTGAAGACGCCATTAACCTGCGAAATCACTTATTGCTCAATATGGAAAAAGCAGTGATATCGGATGACCCGGCGGAAAGAGAAAAATTATTAACGATTGTAATCGCCGGTGGCGGCCCGTCCGGAGTGGAAATAGCGGGCATGCTTGCTGAAATGGGACAAACCATTGTTGAAAAAGAATATCCGGAAATAAAACGGGGAAATTCACGCATTCATTTAATTGATGCCTCGCCTCACCTGCTTGGCCCAATGAGTAAAAAAGCGCAGGATGCGGCTTACAAGGTTCTGAGTGAATTGGGCGTTCAGATAAAATTAGATAAAACGGTAAAAGATTA
>JBQCFO010000636.1:0-6043 GCA_051959055.1 Ginsengibacter sp.
AATTTAATCCGCGGTGGCATATTTTTGTATCCCGGAACAAAAGAAAAACCAAAGGGAAAACTTCGTTTGCTGTACGAATGCAATCCATTGGCTTACATGATTGAAGTAGCAGGAGGAAAAGCGACCGATGGCACTCAAAGAATACTTGACAAAATACCAACAGAACTTCATGAACGAACGCCGTTTTTTATTGGCAGTTTGAAGATGATGGAGGAATTGGAAGGGTATTTGGTTCAAGGTTGAAGATTCAAGGTTGATGCATCCACCAATTCATGTAATTCGTGTTAAAAAATTCGTGTTAAGAAATTCGCATTAAAAAATAAAATGAAAACAATTATTTCGGTAAAAGATCTTAAAAAAAATTATGGCAAATTCGAAGCTGTAAAAGGCATTTCATTTGATGTATACGAAGGTGAAATTTTTGGATTGCTAGGTCCGAATGGCGCGGGAAAATCAACTACACTTGAAATAATAGAAACGCTTCGCGATAAAACTTCCGGAAAGATAATTGTAGATGGTTTGGATTTGGATTATGATGCGGCACAAATAAAAAAAATTATTGGTGTCCAATTACAAACCTCTGGTTTTTATCCTGGCTTGAATTTATTGGAACTGATTGATCTTTTTTGCGGATTATACAATACAAAAGCCAATTCTGCCAAACTGCTTGAAATGGTAAACCTGCAAGACAAAGCAAAAAATAAATACAAAGAAATGAGTGGCGGACAGAAACAACGGTTTTCAATCGCCACGACTTTGATCAACAAACCAAAAATTATTTTTCTCGATGAACCTACAACTGGTCTTGATCCCCAGGCACGGCGCAATTTGTGGGAATTAATTCAACGTATCAGAAAGGAAGGAACAACGGTTATTATCACCACACATTATATGGATGAAGCTGAACATTTATGTGATCGTGTTGCCATCATGGATGAAGGCAAAATCATTGCCCTCGAATCGCCTGATAAATTAATTGACGACCTCGTTGCATCTGGCTTTGAACGGCCAAAAGAAACAAAATCTGCAAATCTTGAAGATGTTTTTATTAACTTAACCGGTAAAGATTTCAGGGAAGATTAAACTATATTGCACCCAAATTTTTAAAATAATTTTTAATCTGAATCGAAGTATGAAAAATATTTTCTTTTTGTTCCTTCTTCCATTTTCTGTGTCATTTGGCCAAACGAAAAAACCTGCGCCAAAAACCAGCCAGACAACTGGAAAACCAGCGGCAGCGATGACCTCCACAGATAGTCTTAGTTATTCAATAGGAGTGCAGGTAGCCGAATATTATAAAACAATGGGCGTTGAAAAAATAAATACGGACTATGTCGCAAAAGCCTTTCATGATGTTTTAAACAATAAACCATTAATCATTTCAGAAGACGAATGCAATATGAACATACAACAAAAATTACAGCAGTTTATGGCAAAAAAAATAAGCGCAGTTAAAGAAGAAGGAATCAAATTTTTGGAAGAAAATAAAAAGCGTGCGGGCGTAATTACTTTGCCCGATGGTTTGCAATATGAAATTATTACCAAAGGCGAAGGCCCGATTCCTAAGGCAACAGATACAGTGCAGGCAAATTACGTCGGCACCTTAATAAGCGGCGAAGAATTTGATAATTCATATAAAAGAGGAACTCCCCTTACCATTCCTGTATCAGGTGTTATTCGTGGCTGGACAGAAGCATTGGAGCTGATGCCCGTTGGCAGCAAATGGAAATTATTTATTCCCTCAGATCTGGGTTACGGCGACAGAGGCGCAGGCAGTGCCATTCCGGGCGGCTCTGCATTAATTTTTGAAATAGAATTATTAAATATTGTAAGTAAATGAATCATTTTCTAATGGCAAACGATGAAGATTTTCGTTATCCTATCGGAGCAGAAGATCAGCAGCAGGAATTTGAGATTCCTTTTGATGAACAATTAAAAAGATCATTGATTGATGAAATAAAAATGCTTCCTGCCCATCTTGAATATGCCATTCAGAATTTAGACGCGGCGCAATTGCAAACTCCTTATCGTCCTGATGGCTGGACAGTTCACCAGTTGATACATCACGTTGCAGATAGTCACATCAATGCATATGTGCGTTTCAAGCTTGGTTTGACTGAAAACAATCCTGTAATAAAACCTTATGATCAGGATGAATGGGCAAAGTTGCCAGATACAAAAAAACTACCTGTAAATATTTCCATAACGCTCCTTCACGCTTTGCATGCAAGATGGTGTGAATGTATGAGAGATATGGATGAAGCCCAATGGCAGCGGACTATTTACCATCCTGAAAGAGAAATAAAAATTTCTCTATGGGAACTTTTAAAATCTTATGCCTGGCATGGAAAACATCACACCGCACACATCTTAAAATTGAGAGAAAGGATGAATTGGAAATAACTTTTCTATTTTTTCAAAAACAGGAAATGGCGTTATTTCTTTCTTTGCTGCAGCGTTCATTAAAACCTGGAAGGTTTATTTAAGAAGCTTTAATTTTAATTCTCTTTTATTAAAACCTTCTTGGTTGCAAGACCATGTTTAAAACCAAGAAGTTATTTGAGAGGTTTTAATTCAAATTCTCTTTTATGAAAACCTTCTTGGTTTGCAACACCATGTTTAGAACCAGGAAGGTTTATTTAAGAAGCATTAATTTAAATTCTTTTTGATTAAAACCTTCTTGATTTGCAAGAGCTTTTTTAAAACCAAGAAGGTTTATTTGAGAGGTTTTAATTCAAATTCTCTTTTATTAAAACCTTCTTGGTTTGCAAGAGCTTCTTGGTTTGCAACACCATGTTTAAAACCAGGAAGTTTTATTTAAGAAGCCTTAATTTAAATTCTCTTTGATTAAAACCTTCTTGGTTTGTAGCTTACCAGCCCTTCAAAAACCAAGAAGGTTTATTCGGCAAGCTTTAATTTAAATTGTGTCTGCCCTAAACCTTCTTGGTTTGTTATTAGTAAATCAACAAATAACGCTGATTCCTTTTTCTTAATAACCAACACAAAAGCGAACGTTAAAAATAATCCATCTTGTAATTTGGCAATATCATTGTTTTAATATTGCATTTCATTTTGAATAAAAAACTGATTGTAAAAATTTTACGCCTGTATTTTTTATTTCAGGTTTTTAGTCCGGCACATGTGTCGGGACAGGTAATGGTTTCCGGGAATGTTTATGATTCATCTAAGTTATACGCTATTCCCGATGTTACTGTTTTCAGTACTTCAGGCGCTACTACTCTCACAGATTCTACAGGAACTTATCATATTCTGGTTAAAGAAAGAGACTCGCTGAGTTTTTTTTATAATGGAAAATCTACCATTAAATTTCCGGTAAAATCCATTTCTAATTATACTGCTTTTGACATTTCCCTGCGTGTAAAAGTAAAAGATAAAGAGAAGTATAAATTATTAAATCCGGTTACTGTTTTTATGAGTTCATACCAGCAGGATTCTTTGGAAAACAGGCAGGAATATGCAAAAATATTTGGCGCAGAAAAACCCGGTATTCATTCCACTTATGATCCTGGTGGCGTTGCCGGCCTTGATTTAGACGCTCTTGTTGGCATGTTTCAGTTTAGGAAAAATAAGCAGCAATCAGCCTTCAGAAGTCGCTTGCTTCAGGAGGAACAGGAAAATTATATCGATTATCGTTTTTCATCAAAAACAATTTCAAGAATTACGGGTTTTAAAGGAGATACTCTCGAACAATATAAAAAAATGTACCGCCCAAGTTATTTTTTTGTCGTTAATAGTTCGCTCGCCGAATTTTATCAATATATATTAAGCACTTCCTACGCCTTTAAGAAGCAAGTGGGTATTCAATAAGTCTATTTTTCTTTTTACTGGTATATAAGCTTGGAATTATTTTTTTTTGAAAAAAAAGCAACGTTCCTTTGATAAAAAATAATTTCACTTTGTTAAAATGAATAACTTTATCAAAATTACACGCACATGAAAAAACTTTACTTACTGGCCTTTATGTCTTTCATTTTTTCCAATTTATCTGCCCAGGCTCCTGGTTGTACCACAAACGTTTCTCCGGTAAATCAATCGACGAATGTGAACCCAAATCCTTATGTTACTTTTAAATGGAATCCGGTTCCCGGAGCGACTTCTTACGATATTTATGTAAGCACCAAAATTCCGCCAAAGCAATTGATTGGTTCTTCAATAACAGACTCTTTTCATTTTTATAATGCGGAGTATGGTACAATTTATAATTGGTATGTCGTTCCAAAGAATGCAGACGGTTTGGCTATGGGATGTACTTCTTCCGCCACTTCATTTATGACAACCCCTACACCGCCACCGCCTGCAAATGATAATTGCGTCGGGGCCATTGATTTATCCAATGGCGTCATTAACGGTACAACCCTTGGCGCTACACAAACCTTGCCCGCCATTACCTGTGGTGGTTATAAAGGTACCGCTGATGATGATGTGTGGTACCAGTTTACTGCCCTTTCAAGTGGATCTGTTTTAATTACTCTTGATTGTGGTGACAACTTTGATGGGGTACTTCAGGCGTACAGAGGCCCTTGCAACGCTTTAGTTAACCTTGTTTGCAGCGATACCTCACAGGAAGGTGGAAGAGAACAAATCACTCTGAATGCAGTGGCCGGCACCAGTTACAAAATCAGGATTTACAGTTATGGTGCTCAATTGAGCGATAAAGGAAATTTTACCATTTCTGCAAGCGGGTCTGCACTTCCTATTACGCTTTTGAGTTTTAGAGGTGAGCATTCAGGAAACAAGAATATCCTAAACTGGTCAACAGCCAACGAATTAAACAACTCCGGTTTTGAAGTTCAGTATTCCTTTAGTGGTACCGATTTTAGAAAGCTGTCTTTTGTAAATTCAAAAGCAATCAACGGCAATAGCAATTCAGTTTTAAACTATCAATATATTCAGGATAAGGCTCCTGGCGGAAACGTTTATTATCGCCTCATGCAGAAGGATAAAGATGGTCAAACCAGTTATTCCAATGTTATTTTAATAAAAGGCGATAAAATTAATTTCCTCAGCCTGGATATGTTGTATCCAAATCCGGCAAAAAATAAATTGAATTTGATTATTTCATCACCGGAAAATAATAATATCAGCATCATAATTACTGATCTTGCCGGGAAGAAAGTATATCAACAGCCCTTTTCAATTGTAAATGGCGGCAACAATCTTGATTTGGATATTTCAAAATTACCGGCTGGTACCTATTTTTTAAAAGCCGGATGTAGCGACGGTTGCAAAACTTCGGTAAGTAAATTTGTAAAAGAATAATTTTTTTTCAAGAAACGCTTTCTGTTGAAAGGTTTATAAAACTTTCAACGGGAAGCGTTTTTTATTGACAAAAGTTTGTCTCAAATCTGTTATCTCAATGTTTGTTTCTTTTTTAAATAAAAAAATTCAGAATTATCTTTAATCATTTTAAATAGTACAAAAAATGAAAATTCCTGTTTTCTTTTCTTTGATTTGTATGTTCTCTTCTTCAGCAATTTCACAATCTTACAAACAGATACACGAGCAAGCAATCGTATGTGATTCGCACAACGATATCATAAGCGCCTGTATCGAGAGGGGTTATAGTTTTGACGAGGATCTTTCCGGGAAAACGCATAGTGATCTGAACCGCATGCTTCAGGGTGGAGTGGATGTACAGGTGTTTTCAATTTTTTGTGATGGAAAACAAAAAAATCCATACCAGTTTGCGAATCGCGAAATAGATACTTTGTATGCATGGGTAAAAAGAAATCCGTCAAAGATGATGATCGTTACCAATCCAAAAGAATTGCACGAAGCAGTAAAAGAACATAAACTTGCTTCTATGATGGGCGTCGAAGGCGGCCATATGATAGAGGATAATTTGAATAAGCTAGACAGCCTGTACAAACGGGGCGTTCGTTATATGACGTTGACCTGGAACAATAATAATTCATGGGCTACGAGCGCAGAATACGAATCAGGAAATCAGAAAAGAAATGGACAAACAGATTCAGCTTCACAAAAAAAAGGACTAAGTGATTTCGGAAAACAGGTTGTAAAA
>JBQCFO010000637.1:0-18824 GCA_051959055.1 Ginsengibacter sp.
TTGGCGCAGATATTGGCGCAATGGCAGCTGCGGCCGAATTGTTGATCCCGGTTCAGTTCATCATTTGGACTTTACTGTTTACAGCCAGTATTTTAATTCTTGAAATATTTACGACTTACCGGGTATATGCAAAAATCCTGAAATGGCTCGCACTTTCATTACTCGCGTATCCTGTTACCGTTTTTATTGTAAAAATGCCATGGCTTTCTGTACTCAAAGCTACTTTTATTCCCCACATTGAATTTAGTTTTGCATTCTTTTTTATCATTACCGGCGTGCTTGGTACCACTATTTCTCCTTACATGTTTTTTTGGGAAACATCGCAGGAAGTAGAAGAGGTAAAGGAAAAGAAATGGATAAAACGGGGCGTGCCGGCTATCAGGGAAAGTAATATCCGCACGATGCGGATTGATAACAATGCGGGAATGCTCATTTCCGAAATCACTACGTGGAGTATAATGGTTGTTGCAGGAACCGTATTGCACAATAGTGGTGTAACCGACATCAAAACTGCTGCTGACGCGGCTAAAGCGCTTGAGCCGCTTGTTCGTTCTTTTCCTCATGCAGGATATTTATCTAAATTAATTTTTTCAATCGGTATTATTGGCCTTGGATTTTTAGCTGTTCCGATTCTTTCAGGCTCTGCTGCTTATGCAGTTTCAGAAGCGGTAAACTGGAAATCAGGATTGAATTTAAAACTGAAAAGAGCACACGGATTTTATGGGGTTATTACCATCGCCACCATCATCGGTTTAATTATAAATTTTATAGGAATTAATCCTGTAAAAGCGTTAGTATATTCTGCTGTATTAAATGGCGTCGCTGCTGTTCCACTTATCTTTCTGATCATCCGGATTTCCGTCAATAAAAAAATTATGGGCAAATATAAAAGTGGTTTACTTTCCAGAATAATTTTATGGATTACTTTTTTAGGAATGGCGGCCGCAGCGATTGCCATGTTTGTGATGCTGCGCTGAAGGCTAAACGCTTAATACGCTCAAAACCCTGCTTTCAGCTTTCGGCTTTCAGCCTTCAGCTTCTACAACGGCATATTATTTGAGATTTCCATAAGATGATACAATGGCATATTGGGTGTTCCGGTTTTTATTATAAGCATTGGAAAGAAATTTTTTATCCAAAGGGTGTTCCTCAAAGATTGTGGTTTGAATATTATTCACGACATTTTAGTACGCTTGAATTGAATGTAACTTTTTACAGGTTTCCTGAATTAGCTGTTTTTAAAAGCTGGTATCTGAGAAGCGCAGGTGATTTTACTTTTTCAGTAAAAGCGCCGAGACTGATAACCCATTATAAAAAGATGAATGATTGCGAACAGCTTTTAAATGATTTTTATGGAAGAGTCGCAGAAGGCCTTAAAGAGAAGACAGGTTGCGTTTTATTTCAGTTCCCACCTGGCTTTGATTATACTCCGGAAAGGCTTGATAAAATTATCAATCATCTGAATCCAAAATTTCCAAATGTGGTGGAATTCAGAAACAGCAGTTGGTGGAATGAGGAAGTGTATAAAATCCTTGGAGAAAAGAACATTACCTTTTCCGGTATGAGTCATCCAAAATTGCCTGAAACGATTGTTGAAAATACACCAATGCTTTATTACAGAATGCATGGTGTACCAGACTTGTATAGTTCTTCTTATTCAACAGCTAATTTGAAAAAAATGATAAAATCAATAAAATCTTCAAGGAAAATAAAAAGTGCTTTTATTTATTTCAACAATGATATTGGAGGGAATGCCATTAAAAATGCTCAGGAAATGAAGGCAATGGTGTAGATGTATTGGAAGTTTAGATGGCTTAAGAGGGTTTAGATCGTTCAGATAGTTTTTACATAGTTTAGGAGGCTTTAGAGCACGAAAAATGGAAGGGTTTACAGGGTTTAAGAAGAGTTTAGAATCTATAAAAATTAGGTTGATTTATAATCTTCTAATAACATAAAAATGAACACCAATAAAATAAAAACGGCGCTGTCAGAGGCTTTACAATTATTAAATCATCAGATTGTTACAGAAATTACCGATGAATCAAAGCAGGAATACCTGCGGGTAATCAATCACATAGTGGATGCACTCAGAGAATTTGAATGAGCATCTATAATTTTTCCATAACTCTTCAGCCTGATTTTGCTATAGCCACCAGCTTGTTTGCTCACTTCTATTTGTACGCCAATCCTGTCTTTCAGCGCTTCTACGTGTGAAATAATTCCAATCATTTTACCACGTGCCTGCAGATTTTCAAGGGCAGAAATGGCAATATCTAAAGTGTCAGAATCCAGGGTTCCAAATCCTTCATCAATAAACAAAGATCGTATCTGCACTTTCCTGCCGGCAAGTTCTGACAATCCAAGCGCCAGTGAAAGGCTTACTAAAAAACTTTCGCCACCGGAAAGTGTAGCCATCGGCCTAGCCACATCTGCCTGATAATGATCTACTATTTGCAATTCCAAATCCTTTTCTCCGGATTTTATAATCTGATAACGATCGCTCAATTTTTGTAAATGAAGATTCGCTAATTCTGTAAGCCTCGCCAACGTAAGTCCTTGTGCAAAACGGCTGAATTTTTTTCCATCAGCAGAGCCAATTAAAGAACACAATTGATTCCATCGGTTAAATTCTTTTTGTTGCTTTACTATTTGCGAGGCAATTGAATCATACTTGATTGCAGCCTCGGCATCATTTTTTAAAATTGTTTTTTGTTCGCCAATCCTTTGATTCAGTTCTTTAATTTTTTGTTCGAGTTCATCACAAACACGAACAATCGCTTCTTCAGTTTCGGTGGTCATTCGTTTCTCAGTTTCTTTATTATATTCTTCTGTTGTATTTTTTAAAAGCCGCCCGGCGGTTTCTAAATCTGATGCAATTTTTTGTTGCAGAAGCTCAATGCCGGCTGCTACTTCATCAGCTAAAATATGTGTTTGCAATTCTTCAATAGAATTAGTGCCGGAAGTTTTTAATTTGGAAATTAATGCATCCGATAATGCTTTATTTTCCTCAAGGTTCTTTTGTAATGATTTTCGATTTTCATTTAATTTAACCTGAAGTTCCTTTACAATTTCTTCTTTTGATTTTAAAATTTCAGCCGTTTTTTCTTTTACATTATACAGTTGCACAATTTTCGCATTCATACGGCTGCGCTCAGCGGATGGGTCTTTATCGCCAAATATTTCCTGACGTTCCTTTATTTTTCTATTATAAATTGATTCCTCTTTTTCAAAATTTTCTTTACACAGCTTTTCAATTTCAAAGGCATCTTTTTCCTTTGCAATAAAATTCTGGTAATCTTTTTGTAATGCCGCGTAGGTTATATTTTGTTTCTGTTCTTCCTTCAAACATCTTTGAAAAGTTTCTGCTCTATTTATTAATTCAGATTCTGTTTTTTCAAGATTGTCTATTTCAAAGCTTTTACCATATTTGGAAAGAAAATCGCTTGCTTTGTCAATACATGCATCTCTTTTTTCTGACACTTCATGAATGCTCTGCACCAATCTTTCTTTAGTATCATTCAATGAATTTAATTGTGCTTCTGCTAAAGAAATCTTACTGGCATTCTTTAATTGTTCCTGTTTGTTGCGGTTTATAAATTCTTCAATTTCCGCAACCTGCTTTTGAAGCGCTTTTACTTTTGAAATTTTATCCTGAACCAAATGAACCGTTTCCTGGTATTGATTTAAACTGTCCACAAGAATGTCAATGTCAGTAATTGCAATAGTTTCAGCAACACTTTTGGCATTTTTATCAAAATGATCTTTTACTTCTGAAATATTGCCTTGTATTTGTTTTACTTCTTTTTGTAATCCTTCTTTTACATTTTCTGATCTATTAATTTCATTGTTTTTCTCATTCCATTTTATTGTCAGTTCTGTTACTTTTTTTTCCTGTTTATTCCTGTTCGATTCCGCATTAGTAATTTTATAATTGTTGTCGAGATGATAAGGATGATCTAATGAACCACAGAGCGGGCAAGGTTCTTCAGGTTTTAATTGCTCCCTGTCTGCATCATATTTTTGAATCCGTATTTGCAATTCTACCAACTCCTGTAAATCACGCAAATGATTTTCCGCAGCTTCTTTTTCTGTTGTTAAAAATTGAATTTCTTCCTTTCCTTTTACAAGAATTTTTTCTGTTTCTAACAGTTTATTTTGAATACACAGACTACGATCCTGGTTTCTTTGATACTCTTCTGCTAACCTTTTTTGTTCTTTTAATAAACCGATGGTAACGGGATAATTTCCATGATTTATTTCAAGTTCTTCTAATGATTTTCCGCCGAGTTCTCTTCCTTTCTCTAAATCTAATTCCTGCTTATTTGTTTGTTTACTGGCTTCAGTCTTTTCCAGGTTTTCTTGCCTGGATTGAAGAAGCTGCAGATTCTTTTTTTGTATTTCCGCAGTATGGTTATTTTCCTCCAGCTCTTTATTCAAGCGGGTTACAGAGTTTTCCGATTCAATCAGCGCGTTTTTTAATTGAAGAAATTCCGGCAATTCTTTCTCGAGTGTTTCATCTGTTATATTTTGTTCCTTCCATTCACTTATCTTTTTAATTTTGTCAATACAATTTTCAAAAGATTGTTTTTTCGCCTGAAGTTCTTCCTTTGTTTTATATAAATTAAGTGTTGCTTCCTCAAGGTTGATTTTCGATTTATTTAGTTGTTCTTTTAATAATTTCAGTTCTGCATCTTTCCGTGTTACCTCTTCGAAAAGCGGGTGTGATGCTGACAATTCTTCCTCTGCATTTTTATGATCCCTGATTGATTTTATATTTTCCTCACTTAGCTCATTCAATACTTTTTGTAAGTCGGGTAATTGTTCTGTTATTTTAGAAATCTCATTTTGCAATTCGATCCGGTTCTTCTCCAGCATCCTTATCTCAGCCAATGCTGGTTTATGTACCATTGCTCTCTGATGGCATTGCAACCTTTCAAATTCTGTTTTATTTTTTTCTTCACTTATTTTCAATTGCTGCAATTGATTTTCAAAATCAAATTTCTTTTCTTCAAGGGTTTTAATTTTCCTGATCCATTCTGTTTTCTTTTCTGCTTGCAGCTTCTGTTTTTTGAATTCTTGTTCTTCCGATTCCAATACAGTTATACCAGTCTGAATTTCCTGTTTTGTTGCTTCTGATAGAAGCTGCACATCATTCATCCTGTTTTTTAATTCCTTTAATTTTTGTTCTTCGTTTGAAGTTCTTCTATAGACATAAGAAGAAATATCAGAGTAAATACCTGTATCTGTAATTTTTTCTAACAGCTCGCTTCTGTCATTATCTCTTGCTTTTAAAAATTGGGTAAAGTCGCCTTGAGCAAGCATTACAGAGCGCAAAAATTGGTTATAATCCAATCCGCAAATCTCAATAATTTTCTGTTGCACTTCGGTAATCCGTTGGCTTGCGAGAATTTTTCCTCCGGGCATTTCACACACTTCCATTTTCACTGCCTGAAGGTTTCCTTCTGCTTTTCCACGGCTTCTTCTTTGCGACCAGCGCGCTTTATAAATTTTGTTACTTACTTCAAATTCTACTTCCGAAAAGCTTTCTGAAGTAAAGCGCGTCATACTTTCTTCTGCGTTTTTATCATGACGATGTACTCGTCCATACAGCGCTACAGTAATCGCATCCAGTATGGTTGTTTTCCCTGCGCCAGTCGGCCCCGTTATCGCAAACAACCCGCTTTCAATAAATGGCGCTTCATCAAAACGGATGGTATGTTCTCCTTTTAAAGAGTTCAAATTCAAAAATTTTACACTGAGTATTTTCACATTTGAAAATTGATTATTGATTATTCATGCATTCAATATATTGAATCTTAAATCTTAATTCTTAATTCTTAATTGTCATTCACCATTCACGATTCACCATTCTGATACAGCTCAACCGCTTCATCAAAAGTTTTTAGCATTTCTGACACATCCTGACCAGGAAAAACAGATTCGATTTTTTTCTTAAAAACAGATCGCGCATCGAGATCATTCAGGTTCAGAATTTCTGTTTGCTCATCAAGGTTTTTTGTTTTGAAAATGGCATTTTGCCGGATAAACAGATGCTCAATAAAATGTTTATTTCTAACCTGGTTATTCAATTGCTCCTGCAGATCGGGCACAGGTGATTCCGTATCCACCTGGATTTCTATCCAATGTGGAAACTTCATTTTCTCATCCTGGATCATTTCCAGCTTCGCTTTCACCGAATCGAGCTTTCCTTTTATTCTGTGTAGTTTTCTGCAAGGCGGTACCATTACCTGCTGAATGGCAGAAAGCTTTTCATTTTCAAATTCCAATAATACAACCACCTTGCAATCTCCAGCCTCTGAAAAGCTGAGCGGTATTGGCGAACCGGAATACCGGATGTGTTCCATTTTATTCACTACCTGCGGCCTGTGAAGATGGCCAAGAGCCACAAAATCAAATTAAGAAGGAAACTGGTCGCCTGAAATGCGCCCGAGCGTACCTACATGAATTTCATTTTCGCTGTCAGAAGCCGCACCTCCGGATGTATATAAATGCCCTGTTGCAATTACCGGAATTTTATTTTCTTTATATAAGTTTATGTGTTTTTTGAATTGATGATAATGTTCACTGATGCCTTGTTTCAGTCTGCTTTCCTGCTCTGTGGTTGTTTCTCCCGCTATTGAACGGCGTACATCTTTATCCCTCAAAAAAGGAACCGCACACACAACGAGTTGTATCTTTTCTTGCTGGTTTTTTACGACAATAATTTCTTCACAGCAATCATCGGTTGCGCCGCCAATCACATGTACATTAAATATGCGCAATAATTCTTTCGGTGCTTCTAAAGTAGCGACTGAGTCATGATTTCCGCCAATGATTACTACATTTCTGCAACACGTTTCGGATGCTTTCCAAAGGAAATTATAATATTGCTTCAGTGCAGTATTTGATGGATTTCCGCTGTCAAAAATATCGCCGGCTACAATGAGAACATCCACTTTTTCCGCAGAAAGGGTTTCTATAAGCCAGTCCAGGAAATGCTGATGTTCTTCAGTGCGCTCACATTGTTCCAGCCGTTTGCCCAGATGCCAGTCGGCAGTATGAAGTACTTTTATCATGTTCTTAAAATGTAAAGCAATTTAGTAAATCGGCTGCAAATTTGCTAATTTTTTTATCAACATATTTGTGTCATTTCAAAATCCAGATGGAAATTGTTGTATGGATTTTGATTTGCCAATACTTATCTAATTTTCTTAGCATTGTATTTTTATATTCAATGGGATGTCTTCCGGATTCTTGGATATTATCCATTGCTCTTATCTATTTGTAAAATTTATTTCTGATAAAACTTTTTCAAAGATACAAAATGCAGATGGCTTCAGATTTTGAATAAAGAAAACCTCCGGTTGAATGCATAAGAATTTCCAGTAAACAAATAAATATCAGCAATTCGTAATCAGAAATTTAAATTCCCTTTGTTGTTTATTTTGATGCCCGCGGATGAAATAAAACTATTTTTGAAAAAAATTACAAACAATTATTTAACCTGTATCAGCTGACACAAAAAATAATCATCTGATGTGTATTGATGAATAAAATAAAGAGATTAATGAAGCATTGGCAGAAGCAGAAGAAGGTTACACTGGAAGAAATGGAAAAACCAGCAGCAAAATGGTAAGCGAATTGCAAAAAATATTGAAACCAAAACAAATTAAAAATCAAAGAAAATAATGCGCGAGATTTATTCAATAATCAATGGAGATTTTATTTTAAAAAATGAAGCTTCCCTTTTAATTACCGATCTTTCTATTCAGCGTGGATATGGGATTTTCGATTACTTCCGGACTATAAATAATAAGCCCGTTTTTTTGGAGGATCACCTGGACAGATTCTTTTATTCTGCCTTAGAAATGAACCTTGGTGAGGATTTAAACCGTTCTGAATTAAAACAAATGATTCATCAGTTAATCGAAAAAAACCAAATTCCTGACTCAGGAATCCGTATCACTTTAACCGGCGGCTATTCTGACGATGGCTACTCAATTGCAAAACCGAATTTATTAATTACCCAATCTGCTTTTATTTTTGATAATAAAATTTTTAATAAAGGAATTAAACTGAGTACCTACCAACATCAAAGACAATTGCCTTCGGTAAAAACTATAGATTATTTAATGGCCATTCACTTGCAGCGATTTATTAAATCACAAAATGCAGATGATATTTTGTATTTCTATCAAAATGAAATAACTGAATGTCCGCGTTCTAATTTTTTTATCGTAACTCAAAAGGATGAAATACTTACTCCTTCACTAAATATTTTAAAGGGTATTACTAGGAAAAAGGTTCTTGGTTTTACTGATTTGAATGTAAGCGAAACCACTATTACCCTGGATGATCTTGAAACTGCCAAAGAGGCTTTCATCACCAGCACTACCAAAAATGTTTTACCCGTTTTAGAAATTGATTGGAAAAAAATTGGAGATGGAAAGCCAGGAAAAATTACCAGTGAGATTTATAGCAGGATTTGTAAGATGAAGGAGAGATGAAGTTCAATCCTTATGTTTATAAACAATCTTTACCGTATAGAATTAATTTCCACGATTATCTGCGGGAGTATTAAATCTGCCTTATTTTATTAAACAGATAAGCAAGTTAAAATCAGAAATATCATGGCAAAATGATGCCTTTAACGAGGTTTTGGATTACTAAATAACCAACTAAACTATAATTTTTTACTGATATAAGCGCCATTAGATTTACAGCATTAAACTTTAAAAATCATGGCAAACTCAATCAGCGATTTAAAAAAAAATGCATTTACTCAAAAAGATTTTCACGTTGATAAAGTAAATGATATGATAAGGCTTCTGCCGGAACAACTGGCTGCAAAAGAGATACAGGCCAAAGCGGATACTTTGCATGGAATGCTTGGTAAGCCTACTTCTAAAGTGCAGGCATTTAATAATTCATCAGCGTATTTTCAGAATTATGAAGGCGGTGTTATTATTCTGACACAATTATCTCCTTCTAAAGTATTTGAAATTCATGGCGATATTTATAAAAAATGGGTAGAAATGGGCAGGGAAAATTATGGCTTGCCACTAACAGATGAAACTGCCACGCCCGACACTATAGGCAGATACAATCATTTCACCGACGGCAAATCTATTTATTGGCATCCCAATACAGGTGCTCATGCCATTTACGGCGCCATTAGAGATTTGTGGTCTAGCCTGGCGTGGGAAAGATCAGAATTAGGCTATCCGACATCTGATGAAATGAACGCGCCGGATGGTCTTGGCAGAATCAGTTATTTTCAACAGAAGGCTATTTACTGGTGCGCTGCTACCGGTGCAATTGTTATTGAGGACAGCAAAACCTGGGAAGGAAATATTTTCTTCAGTGATGGGACAGCCCTGGGCGGCAATGTAAAAGTGACTTTAAATAAAAATGGTGATTGCAATTTTAGCGGCCATCTTCATGATAGCGGCTATAGTCCATATAGTATTACGGTCATTGGATTAATCATGACCTCCTCAGGAACAGGATATTCTTTGGTGCATAAGGGCCACACGGATGGAACAGGTTCTGATCTTTTTGGTTCACCCAACAGAAATCATGATTGGAATGAATCTGTAAATAATCCGGCAATACGTGATAACTGGATACAGATTAACAGCGCTTCCTGCACCTTTAAAACCAGTGTGCAGGATATTTTTGCATCGGATTTGCAAGATACCATTACTACCATAGCAAAAGCTGCTGCCCAGGCTGCTGTCGTTGCTATTATTGCATTAATTTAATTGTTTTTCTTTAAACGGGCGTAGGTTTTCCAGATTGGCGCAGGCTTTCCACCTGTGCCTTTTTTTTTACTAATCATATATGGAAATTGCTGATGATTTTCAGAAAAACCAGAAATCAAAATTACCGTATTTACTACTGTCCGAATTGATCCTGCCAGGCGGGTCTTTACTTCCTTCCTTTTTACTTCGTCATTTTTTTCTGACTTGGTATTTCAGGGCAACTATTTTGTGAATTCCTGCGATTATATAAAACTGTTAAAATTTTTTAACAACTCTTGGAGAACGATCACTTTTTCATTTTGAAACCACGCGGCTATCATGGGTATCTGTTTTTATTTCATCAATATTAAAATCAAAAAAAATGAAAAATTTTATCACCGGATTCGTTCCACCGCCTTTAAAAGGCCTTTTTATTTTCACAGCAATTTTAATGACTTTAAATGGTTGTAAAAAACTCGAAACGGTACATAATTTATTGGAAGGTTACAATCAAACGAACCTTGTTGCCGATACTGCTGGCTATGGTGCGGCCAGAATTGATCCCAATCTGGTAAATCCATGGGGAATGTCTTTTTCTTCCACCAGTCCCATATGGATTTCTGCCAATCACACCAGTTTGGCGGTTATTTATGATACTGCCGGAATGACTGTGATTCCACCAGTAAGCATCCAGGGAGGCAATGGTGCACCTACCGGACAGGTTTTTAATGGTACTTCAGGTTTTGTTATTCCCGCAAATGGAAAGCCTGCGCGATTCATTTTTGCTGGAGAAGATGGAACAATCTCTGCCTGGAATGGTGGTACAGCAGCTATCACCGTTGCAGACAGGTCTCACCAGGAGGCAGTTTATAAAGGGCTGGCGATGGCAAATGATGGCACTGGAAATTTTTTATATGCCACCAATTTTAAGAAAAGTAAAATTGATGTATTTGACAGCACCTTTGCTCATGTGAAAGAAAAGGGATTTACAGATAAAAATATTCCCAATGATTATGGTCCATTCAATATCAGGAATATTGACCGGAACTTATTTGTTACTTATGCAAAACATAAAGCTCCCGATAACATGGATGACCAAAAGGGACCAGGCAATGGTTATGTAGATATTTACAGTCCAAAAGGAGAATTATTGCAACGTTTTACATCACGTGGCGCTCTTAATTCGCCCTGGGGAATCGTGCCGGCTGCCGCTGGCTTCTACAGGGTACCTAATACGATTTTAATTGGAAATTTTGGCGACGGGCGCATTAATGTTTATAAAGAGGACGGTGAATATTTAGGAAGCTTAAAAGATAAACATGGCCAGGATATCATCATTGACGGACTATGGGCCTTGGAAAATAATGTTCCTAACGCTAACCCGTTGCACTTGTATTTTACTGCCGGGCCTGCGGATGAAAGCCACGGTCTTTTTGGTTATTTGAGTAAATAGGTAAAAGGGTATTAATCCGTCCCATTTTCATAGTAGGGCCTTCGAAAAGAAGGCCCTTTTGATATTTGTGGAAAAGGCATCAACGATGAGTTTCATTTCCTGTTTTCAAAACCAGAATTCATGGTATTTGTTAGTTTGCTGGAGAATCTTTTAAATTATTTCAGAAAACAAGATTCGTATTGTCTGTGGAATTAATATTATTTTTATGATAATTCTTTTTTACCATAGCCACAAAAAGTTTATTATGAAAATTCTAAAAAATCTTTTTATTCTTTTGATTTTCCAGTCAACGTGCTTCATCTCCGCAGCACAGTCACAGTTCAAAGCGCTATTAGTAACTGCCACCCGCGGATTTCAGCATGAATCTATAAATGCCGGAGTTTTGGCCATGCAGGAGTTGGGTAAA
Organism: Ginsengibacter sp.; assembly: GCA_051959055.1. Lineage (GTDB taxonomy): Bacteria > Bacteroidota > Bacteroidia > Chitinophagales > Chitinophagaceae > Ginsengibacter. The sequence continues at coordinate 11,603 of JBQCFO010000637.1, forward strand.
AAAAATTTTTTTGATGTAGTGTTGCTTCAGGATTCTAAAAGATTTGCCGATGACTTTTTGAAGCAATTCCAGGTAGTTATTTTTTTAAATACGACCGGCGATATTTTTGATTCTGCACAGCAGAAAACCATGGAGCGCTTTATCCAATCGGGGAAAGGATTCGTAGGAATTCACAGTGCTTCAGATACAGAATATGGCTGGGATTGGTACAGGAAACTCGTGGGCAGAATGTTTGATATCCATCCTGCTATTCAAACAGCTCGGATGAATATTGTTGATAATACTTTTCCAGGTTTACAGGGATTTGCAGCCTCTAAATGGTGGACGGATGAATGGTATGAATTCGGGCCTGAGGAAATTGCGGGGCTTAATTATATTTTGGCAGTTGATGAATCAACCTACAATCCTAAAACACAATGGGCAGATAAAAAAGGATCAGGTATGGGTAAGTTTCATCCGATTGCCTGGTACCACAATTATGATGGCGGCCGGTCTTTTTACACAGCGCTTGGCCATATGCCTGCCGACTATAGTGATCCGGTGTTTTTAAATCATTTATATGCCGGTATATTTTGGGCAGCTACAGGGAAGAAATAATTTTAGAAGTGGCAAAAGATTGACAAAAAATTTTAATGTTCAGGATTTTGCTCATACCACAATGCAATCTGGTTTCCGATGGCATCTACAAATTTCTGATCTTTTACATTTTTCATTTTCCAGCCTTTATCTGTGCAATGAATGATTCCAAGATTTTGTTCATTGAGCGTAATACCCAGTTCGGTACAATTTTCTTCATCGCATACCTGTGGTGTGGGGATTGCTTCGCCTGAATATTCTTTTTGATTGTATTCAAACTTAACAGGGACAGGTTCTTTTTCCAATTGGACAATAAAATCCTTAAGTAATTTTACCAATCTTTTCCTTTCAGCTTTTGGTGTTGCATTCCATTTTTCATTTCCGGCTCTTTTAAAAGCCAGCTTGTATTTTATACCTGTCATTTCTGTAGTATAATCATTGGCGTCTAATTTTTTTACATCCTGATGTGCCAGAATATACCAATGATATTCCGTTCCAACGGGAACACCTGAACCTTCGGGAGCATGGCCAGCTCTGCGTTTGATAACATTGTAAGAAATTTCCCAAAGATCAGGAGTAATCTTGGTTTCGTGCCATTCTCCTTTGTCATAATACCATTTGTGGCTGCGCCCTACTTTCATTCCGGTGTATTGCTGGTTACCAAAATTTTTGAATTGGTTGTAACTTTTGGCAAATTTTTTAACCTGCTCTTTATTCTTTAGAGATTTCTTTTTTGGTTGGACAAGTGTGTCTGTTTCCATGACATTGTTTTTTAAAATATGGTATAAAAATCTTGCCAATTATACAAATTGCGATTACTTTTTCCATGTTAATAGAAGCGAAATGATTATATCGTGCTGGAATTTTTTCATAGGGTAGATAAACACTTGAATGAAACTCAGAAGGGAATGATTTACCCGTTTTTATCCGGGATATTTAAAAGTGGCCAATCGAAAAGAAGCTACCAAAGTTTTTCATTTGCATGTGAAATGACTGTGACTTTCCTTTTCCTGTTTTAAAACTCATCGGAGCGTTTATAAAGAAAGTGGGACTTGCAGACCAGTCATTTTCCTAATAAATTTAAAAATGTATCATTTCAAAATCGCCCGAATCAATAAGCAACCGCTTGTTTTTTTCAGTAAACAAATAAATATTGCCAATTCTTCTTCTATTATTTTTCAATGTCGGTTGTTTGTCTGTTTTCTGTCTTATTTTGCCAAATGTGTTCATGAGCAGACAATGTTTCTCTATCTTTATTATTGAAAGTGTACATATTCTCAAACTGCTTTCTGTCCCCTTTTTTGCTTCATTCCACAGAAAATATCATTTATTTCTTTTTAATTATTAAAACATTAAGTCATGAAAAATTTTTTATTCAGTTCTAAAGCGCTGCTCCTGGTTTTATTCGTTATTACATTTGGCTCAGCAAAATCTCAAGAGCAGAATTGGGATGCAAAGCAAAAAGATGTGTGGAAAAATGTGGTTGCTTACAACAATGCATTTGCAAAAGGGAATGCAAATGAGTTCTTCAGTTATTTTGAACCATCTTATATGGGCTGGTCATATAGAAATGAAAAACCAGGCAGTTATGAAGAAATGCAGAAAGGGGTGAATAACTTTTTTAATTCTGGTAATAAAGAACAGATTACCAGCATCAACCCAATTGCCATAAGCGTATTTGGCGACTATGCTTTTGTGGATTACACCGTTGATGGCACAATTACTGATAAGGATGGCAAGACGATGACGGATAAGGAAAGATGGACTGACATTCTTCACAAAGAAAATGGAAAATGGAGGATGATAGGAGATCAGGGAGGCGATTTGTCACAACTTAAAATAAATGATTCATCTACTGCAGAAACAAATCAGATGAACTGGAATGATCAGCAGAATGAAATTCTGAATACCGAAAAAGCACTGGACGACGCGTTTACAAGTGGCGACATTGAAAAAATAAAAACTTTTTATGCCCCTGATTATGTTGATTTTTCATACAATTCAGATAAGGTAAATGGGAAAGATCAAACCATAAATTCGCTCACAAAAATGTTGAACGCCGGCGATAAATTCAGTGTTGTACAAATGATTCCTTATACAGTAACTGTGGATGGTGATTTTGCCTTCGTAGATTATCTTATGACCGGAACCATGACAGACAGTAGTGGTGTTGCCAAAACTGATACAGAACGCTGGACAGATATTCTTCAAAAGAGAGATGGTAAATGGGTTCTGGTGGGCGACCATGGCGGTCCAATGCCCATGAAGAAGGAACAATAAACGCACATTTTGCAACTGTGTTCTCCACAGTTTCGTCGTTTTTTTAAAATAAAAAGAGGCTGTTTTTCAGCCTCTTTTTTATTTAAATCATAATGGGAAATCCTAATCCAATCCACCTTTTCTGGTAGGAGATTTAGGCTCGGGCCATTTGCCCTGTTCGCCGGTTCTTTTGTTGAAGGGCAAAATTGATTTTTCTCTGGAAGTTGTAGCCGGGTCTTCGCTGGCCATGTAGGCCATTATTGCTGTAATAATTGCATTTGTTCTCACATCATCAAAAACAATTTTATCATAGGTATCACGGTTGGTATGCCATGTGTAAATTCCGTATTGCCAGCTGGTTGAACTCAAGGAAAAAGCGGGAGCCCCTGCTGCTACAAAAGAAGCGAAATCTGATCCGCCGCTTCCCGGATAGCCAGGGAAACTAGTTTCCAGGGCCGTTTTAAAACTGTCGGGAACTGCTGAAAGCCAACGCCCGATGTAGTCATAGGAATTTAAAAATCCCTGGCCTGAAATATTCACAATTCTTCCGGTTCCATTGTCCTGGTTAAATACTGCCTGGATATTTTTTACAATTTCGGGATGGTCTTCCACAAAAGCACGCGAGCCGTTTAATCCCTGTTCTTCGCTTGACCAATGGCCTACAAGGATCGTCCTTTTTGGATTTGGATATATTTTCTTCAAAAGCCTCATCGCCTCCATCATAGTGATGGTTCCTGTACCATTATCTGTAGCCCCGGTGCCCCCATCCCATGAATCGAAATGCGCGGAAAGGATTACATATTCATTTGGTTTTTCTGTGCCTTTGATTTCTGCAATCGTATTAAAGGTTGGTTGAACACCTGTTTCTTTGGAATCTGCACGAACACTTATTTTAGGTGCAGGTCCCGATTCTGCCAGGCGAAAAAGCAATCCATAATCCTCGAGTGCAATATCGATTGTTGGGATTTTCTTTGTATAAGCGCCGAAAATTTTATCTACACCAAATCCTTTTGACCAGTTGTTTCCCACAATTCCTGCGGCTCCGGCGGCTTCTAAAGCAACTGGTAATGTGCGGGTATTATATCCTGTTTTTGAAATTCTTTTGAACCAGTCAGCTGTTTGTTTATCTCTTGAATCTTTCATTTTCTGGACAGATTCTTTTGTGCCAAATTCTTCCCAGTTATAATCAGGCCTTCCTGTTGGCTGATTCATAGAAATCATTACAAATTTACCTTTAACCGCTGGAAGCCATTTTTGAAATGCCACTGAATCGGCAAAGTCGGGAAGAATAATCACTTCGGCAGTTACTGTTTTTCCTTTTGTAGATGGACTCCATGCCAGTTGAGTACCTTCAAGCGATTTTATCCATGGTGATACCATGTCAATATGAGTAATTCCTCTTTCCCATCCGCGCCAGTCACCCCACTTTTCATTGTGAGCATTGATATTCCAGCTTTTGTATTTTGATACCGCCCAATCATGAGCCTGTTGCATTTTCGGGCTTCCTACCAGTCTTGGCCCGATTCCGTCCATTAATTCGTGAGCCAGATTTTCAAGCTGGGAATTGCTGGTTTCTTCCTGTATAATCGCATTAATAATGGCCTGATCTTTTTGCTGAGCAAAAGAAATATTTGTAAAAAACAAAAAGAAAATAATAACCGTAGTTCTGAATTTTGTCATGATGTAATTAATAATTTTGGATGAATGATTAAACGGCAAAATAACCCTTTTATGCTTGATGAAAAAAATGCTATGCAGTAAATCAACAAATAAGGTGAATTTATGTTTTTATTAAAAAATAATGAGAGATTGCTTTCTTCAAAAAGTATTGAGCATAAAATTAAATAACAGTGCTACAACGCTTTTCTTCTCCTGCTACACTCAAAAAGCACTTTTATTTTCGTAATTTTGCGCACTTTAAAAAAAGGGTGTTTTCTTCTCTTTTTTCTTTACTGAAAAATATATTTTATTTATCATGTTATTAGGTTTACAAAACGTTACGTTTGAATTTGGCGCAAGGGTGATTGTGAAAGATGCTACATGGCATATACAGCCAAATGAAAGAATCGGGCTTATTGGGTATAACGGAACCGGAAAATCTACTTTATTAAAAGTATTGACGAACCAATATCTTCCTTCTGCCGGTACAGTAGAAAAAGGAAGAGAAACCACCATCGGCTTTCTTCACCAGGATTTGTTAAGTTTTGATACAGAAGATTCCATCCTGGAAGTTGCTTTAAGCGCTTTTGAAAAAGTGCGGGCATTGGAAAAAGAAATAGAACAAATCGGACTTGAATTAGAAAAAAGTTCTGATGAATCGCTGGCCCATATTTATGGGGATAAATTACATGAACTTGAAATTCTTGGTGGCTACGATATTCATCATAAAACAGAAGAAATTTTACAGGGGCTTGGTTTTGCCAATGCGGATCTTCAGCGGCCTTACAAAACATTCAGTGGAGGTTGGAGGATGAGGGTTTTATTGGCAAAAATGATTTTGATGAATCCGGATGTGTTGCTACTGGATGAACCTACAAACCATCTCGATTTGCCTTCAATCGAATGGCTCGAAAAATATCTGCAACATTACCGTGGATCAGTGGTGATCGTTTCGCATGACAGATATTTTTTAGACAGAATGGTAACAAAGATTGTAGAGCTCTATCAGCAGGAATTACATTTTTACAGCGGCAATTATTCTTATTATTTACAGGAAAAAGAACAACGCATTGAACTGCAAAAACGTGCTTATGAAAATCAACAGGATTACATTCGCCAGCAGGAAAAATTTGTAGAACGATTTAAAGCAAAAGCATCCAAAGCCGCACAGGCACAGAGTATCATGAAGAGGTTGGATAAAATCGAGCGTATTGAAAATACCGATTTGGAAAGGCCTAACATGCGCATCAATTTTACTATCGGCCATCAGCCAGGTCGAATTCTTTGTACTTTAAAAGATGCCAGTAAAAGTTTTGGAGATGTAAAAATCGTTGAACACACCGGTGCTGAAATAAACCGTGGTGATAAAATTGGACTGATAGGCGCCAATGGAAAAGGAAAATCTACTTTGCTGCGGATGGTTGCCGGCGTAGAACCTTTTGAAGGGGAAAGAATAGAAGGGCACAATGTAAAGGATGCGTTTTATGCCCAGCATCAATTAGAAGCGCTAAATCTGGAACATACTGTTTTGGAAGAAATGAATTATTCGGGAAGTGGAAAAACGGAATTGGAATTAAGGACTTTGCTGGGATGCTTTTTGTTCAGTGGCGATGATGTAGATAAAAAAATAAAAGTTTTAAGCGGTGGTGAAAAAGCGCGTGTTGCTCTTGCAAAAACTATTGTAAGCAAGGCCAATTTTTTATTACTGGATGAGCCCACCAATCATCTTGACATGCATTCGGTTGATCTGCTGATCGAAGCGCTGAATAAATATGAAGGCAGTTATATCCTGGTAAGCCACGATCGCTATTTTGTAAATAAAACTGCCAATAAAATCTGGGAAATACAAGACTACCAAATCAAAGAATTTGTGGGCACCTATGATGAATGGGAGCGTTGGAAACAGGAAAGAAAAGCTGCTGAAGTTACTGATTCCAAAAAGAAAGATTATTCATCTGAAAAGAAGTCCTCTGCACCCGAAAAAAAAGTAAACCATTCCGAAAGCCGTGAACAGCAAAAAGAATTGCAAAAATTGAAAAAGCAGTTTGAGCAGCTGGAAGAAAAAATTGCCAGGAGTACCGAAGAAAAAAAGCAATTGGAGGCAAACCTTACCCTTCCTGAAATTTATTCTGATCGTCAAAAATTTATAGAAGCAGAAAAAAAATATAATCAAAAGACAAAGCAGTTGCAAATCGATAATGCAGAATATGAAAAATTATTTGATAAATTAATGATATTGGAGGAAAAAGCAAATTAATCCAACATCTGAGAGGGATTTGTCATTGATTTTAACGATTTTACTATTTTTTTGATTTTGCATTTAAAAAATTGCAACTTTTAAATATTTTTTTTAAATTTGTATTAATCCTTCCTTTGACAAACCAGTCTTAATCCTATCTTTTCCAATTTCCTTTCGAAACAGGCTTTTTGTAATTAATTTATAATAATTAAAATTTAGGTTATGAAAATTAACTCTGTTGAACTGCATGACACATTTGTTGCTATCGGAATCATTTTATTATTTCTGGGCATTATGGCAGCAATTGCTTTTTTGACTGGAATGTAAAAGACTTTCACTACACAAGTAAATGAACTGGCCCGGAGTATTTCTGTGACATTTTTTCTCTCCGGTATTGCCATTTACCCAAATTAGAAATCTGCAATAAAAGTGCATTTACTGCGTCGCCATGCAGTTAGTGCCTCAGTATCCTTAAGCAATAAATTTTCT
>JBQCFO010000638.1:0-2226 GCA_051959055.1 Ginsengibacter sp.
GCAAGCCGTGTCCGTTAGCGGCAATTTTTTATGAAGACCCTACACTATTTAATTTTTTTGACAATTTTAGGTTGTACCAATCAGCAAAAATCTGCAGACAAGATACCAGGTGTCGACAAAGAAATTATAAATAGTAAAGCCATTAAAATCGATAACTCAAAGTATTATACTAAACAAGATACAATAACAATAATTGCAACTGAAATTGGGGACACATTAAAATATAGTAAAGGAAAATTCAACCACATAATAGATAATCATCCAGAATTTTTTGAAGCGTTCAAACAATATGGTTATCCACCAGACCCTGACCAAGCATATCATTGCAACTCAGACGAAGAAGAATTTGGCAGTGAAGTCGGACAAGATACTTATTATGAATTGTATGCTTACTTTCTCAAACAAAAAAACGGCATTCAAAAATATGCCCAACAAAGAAAGAAACTCATAGACATTTATTCAAACATAAATTCATTGTTTGGACATTTTCAGTATGGAGGAACATATTTTGGACATCAAAGTAGAAGAATCTTAGGCTATGCAGAATATTCAATTTATTTGCTTCCTAAAAAGAAAGAAGAAATTGAAAAAACTTACGACGTATCAAAACAAAAAGAGCTTTACATTAAATCATTACGACAACTTATAGATGACGAAAGTAAGATTGACTTCAACACTTTAGGTCATGATAAAATCGAAAGAAATAATGAACTCAATAAAATTGTTGACGACCTAAATAGATTAATAACAGACAATTTTTATTTAAGAAGAGCACAAGAATTTCAGTATGAACATTACGAATACTATTGACAAAACTGCCGCTAACATGCGGTTTTGCAATAGGCTGGCTGAAGGAATAAACATCAACATTAGTTCGTTATTGAGCAGCAGTTCCGGCTGAAGGAACGCTGTTCAACTTTTTTTTATATTTTCAACTTTTAAATCATTAATCGGCTGACGGTTTCGGCTGACGGGTCGTTGAATATCATCCCATCGCAAAGCCGTCGGCCGTTGCCTGCTATACGCTCGCTAAATTAAAGCCATGACAAGGGAGAAAAAACAGAAAATTTTACTTCTTATTCCTTTAGCAATTATTACCGGATTGTTGATTTATAGTTGGAGCACCTTTTTGCTAACAAATACCTCAGCGAATTGGCGGCATTATCTGGCACTTGGACTTTTTGCTGTATTGGTATATTTCTATTTCAAGAGTTTTGCAGGAGCAGTTATTGCAACAGGACTTTATCTTTTGCTTGCGACTTTAAATGCCTTGTCAATGACACCTCAAAAAATTACTTATTGGTTTAGCATTAACTCAATAGAATCGCCAAATATTCCGATTGTATCATTAGTGGTATTCGTTACATTTTTGGTATTAAATTTTGATACATTGTTCAACATCTATCTTGACTATAAAGAAGTAAAGGCTAAACGTAAGACTTAAACTCACTTCAAGCAACAACAGTATTATACACAAGCCGTGGCAGACTATGTTTCAAAGACTGAGAAATAAATTCAATTTTGCTTACGTTTTTCCACTTTTTTCGGGTGAGACAAAACGAGTTTTTAAAAATGGAAAAACTGAATATTTCTTCTTTTACTGTAACGGAAAGGAAGTGAAACAACTTTATTTTTTGGCTATTTTTTTTCGGTGGAGAGAAGGAATTCGTTTGTAAGGAAAAAACTTTCGTGAAATCGTACAGCAGGCAACAAGCGGTTTTGTGCAAGCGGGGCTGAACTGCTAATAATGAGCATTGGTGGATGTTTTAGCAATAGTTCCGGGTTGAAGAATCATTGTTCAGCGATAATAATAACAATGAATTTTTAATTATATATTTGGCAACGGTTCGGGGCAGAAGGAATACTATTTCCCGCCTGCACAAAGCCGTACCGTTGTATGCAAACATATTGACACCTCACAATGCTTAGACACCCTATAAATATTGCTGCTTTGACGATTTCTCTTTTTGCAGTTAGCTTATTGACAATTGTATCATTCTTTGGCGCTTGGGCATATGACGAAGGAACTATGAGCAACTCTATCCATTCTTCCTTTTTCAAAGTATTACGGTTTCCAACTCATACATTATTTTGGGACTTTTTCAATCGAACGGCGATGACCTTTTATTCAGGACTATTATTAAACGTAGTCTTTTATGCTTTTTTGACCGAACGTTTTTTTTCATTCATAAAAGGACAAAAAGCAAATGGTTAAGTTTTTTATTT
>JBQCFO010000639.1:0-4983 GCA_051959055.1 Ginsengibacter sp.
ATTCCCTAAATAATGATTGAATAATTTTTGAACATAATAAGACGGAGAGCCGTAACTATTCAATGAATCATAGCCAATTAAATCCGAATCCCATTGCCACGCTCTTTTTCCGGTTGCTGAATCTATGCTAACGTTCACAAATAGAGGCGCATAGCACGACATGATGATCAAATCTGAATTTCGTTCCATTCCTGTCATCCAGGCAGCATCACCTAATGCAGCATTTAAATTGGTGGTGGGTTCTCCATCACGTGTGGCCCATTCTCCGACAAATATTTTTGGGCCGTTGCGATCGTAAGTATCATATTGTGAAGCATTCTCCCACATATCCCAGGAATTGCGGTAATAATGCTCATCCACCACCGCAGGCGATTTACCTGTTGTAACTTTCATTGAAGGATACTGGGTGCCAGGAATGGTAGAAATGCACGTAAGCTGCGGATACTTTGCTTCAATAGCATTTCTGAATTGATTGAATCTTCCATCATAACTATTTGACCGGTCAAACCAATCTTCATTTCCAATTTCCACATAACTTAGTTTGAAAGGCTGAGGATGGCCGTCTTCTGACCGTTTGCGACCCCAGTAAGTGCTCGTATCTCCAATCACATATTCTATTTCATCCAGAGCATCATCCACGTAAGGTTTCAAAAGCGGGCCTGCATCTATATTATCTCCAACCAGCGAATAACCTCCATAAACTGCCAAACGCGGCTCTGCGTCTATATTTTCACACCATTTTAAAAACTCAAGTAAGCCCATTCCGTCGGAAGCACGATAACCCCATGAGCCGTTATGACCGGGCCTGTTTGCAATCGGCCCTAATGTTGTTTTCCACGGAAATGCATCCGTAATCTTTGGACCTTCCAGGAAATTTCCGCCCGGAAAACGCAGGAATTTTGGTTTCATATTCACCAGCATTTGCATCAGGTCTGGCCGGAAACCGTTTGGTTGATTGTTGTAAGTTGGTGGAAATAAAGAAACCAAGTTGAAATAATACACTCCGGTGCGATTAGTGGAAATCACAAAACGTGCATCTTTTGTGGACTTCGCACCGGCAGGCGTTGTCAAGTTAACTTCATATTGTTTCCAGTAAATACTTTTTTCAAGATTGATCGTGCCTTTTGCATAAACCGTTTTGCCATCATTACTTTCAATAGAAACTGTTATGGGTCCGGGTGTATTATTTTCAATTACAGGAAGCGGTGGCGTAGTTGGTTTTGGCTCCCATGGCCACCTGGGTGGCTCTCTGCGGTCCGTGCCTTTTATGTAAAATGATGCTTTGTATGTAGTAGATGGTTTTACCGGAATGCCCCAGTATCCTTCATTGGCAACACCAACTCTTCCATCAGCCTTTTCTACTGTCAGCCTTAAACAGGCCTGCATAGCGCCATTGATGGCATTTCTCCGTTCATCGTTAGGCACATGTTCCTCCGTACCTATCAACTTTATTTCAGCTTTGGATGAAGGGCCATCTTTTAGGAGACTCCATCCTTCCGGCCCGGATTTGCTGTCTTTAAATATTCTGTTGCGTATTAATTCAGCATACAATCCGCCGTCGTAGGAATGATTGATTTCTTCTGTCATTAATCCATACAACATGGAGCTAACATTCGTGTTTGCCTTCGCCACGTCTAAGGTAATTACTGGTATTTGGGAAACAACCGGTTGAATTATAAATGCTGTTGCTATTAACAACAGTAAACGAAGTTTTTTAGCTGTTTTCAGTTTCATAATTTCTCTTTTATTAATACAATGAAATAAGATTCTTTTATTTATCTAACCAACCTGGCATATATTATTAATTCTGAAAGGGTTCAATGATTATATAAGTGACGACCGAAATGATTAAAAGTCCGAAGGAGTGAAATATTCAATCTCACAATGTTTCAATCTATGCCACCCCTTCGGGGTTTACACCATTCTCGTTATTCATCTTTTTCTATAATCATATCAGCCCTTCGGGCTTTTGAAATTTTATCCTCATTTTATCTTTGATATTCTCATTGTTCCTCTTTTCCACAATCATAATAATCCTAATTCTGAGGGTAAAATGATTTATAGAGGCGAACAACGAAATGAATAAAACTCCGAAGGAGTGATATATATAAACTCACCATCTATGCCACCCCTTCCGGATTAGCAACAATGCCGTTGTTCTCATTTCTATAATCACATCAGCCCTTCGGGCTTTTGAAATTTTGTCCTCATTTTATCTTTGATATTTTTTCATTGTTCCTCTTTTCCACAATCATAATAATCCTAATTCTGAAAGGGTAAAATGATTTATAGAAGCGAACAACGAAATGAATAAAACTCCTAAAGAATGATATATATAAACTCACCATCTATGCCACCCCTTTCGGAATAGCAACATTGCCGTTGTTCTCTTTTCTATAACCACATCAGACCTTTGGGCTTTACTGAAACAGCAAAGGAGCAAAATGGTACAAATCATTTCTCCAGACAGGCCATGTATGTCCGCCCGGATATTCATAATAAGTATGCTTTATTTTCAGTTCATCTAATTTTCCCCGCATGATTTGACCATTCTTGTATGCGATATCTTCCGGGCCACCTTCCGAAATCCAAAATGTTTTCAGGTTATTGTTTATCTTATCTGTGTTTGCTTCCATAAAAGCATACTGTTTATCTGCAGTTTTATTCATCATTGGGACTATCCATCCGGAACTAAATACACCGAGGTAAGCAAACATATTTGTATTGTTTATGCCGGTATATAGAGTGTGCAATCCTCCTAATGATAATCCAGCCAGCGCACGACTGTTCGCATCTGTTTTTACCCGGTAATTTTTTTCGATAAATGGAATGATGACAGCTTTCATTTCACTTTCAAACTTTTTCATGAAACTTTCAATCGCATCAGCGTTAAAACCACCGGAACTTACATTGGCATCCGGCATCACAATCAGCATTGGTTTCGCTTTACCATCAGTAATAAGATTATCCAAAATCAAATTTGCTTTGCCTTGTCTTGCCCAGCCGGTTTCGTCTTCACCTCCTCCATGTAAAATGTACAAAACCGGATATTTAGTATCAGAAGATGAATCGTAACCCGGAGGAGTGTAGATATACATTTTCCGCCATGAATTGGTAACAGCAGAAAAATAATTTTTGATGCGAATGTCACCATGGGGTACATTACCAAGTGCGTAGTAACGGCCACCTATAAACGGTATTTCAATTCCGCTGGCCATTCTTCCCATGCCATAAAATGTTTTGCTGGCAGGGTCGGCAACGGCCACTCCATCAATAATCAAAGAATAATAATGAAAGCCTTCGCTGATCGAATCGGTAGTCACATTCCAATAACCGCTGGTGTCTTTCACCATATCATATTTTTTAACGAGGTCAATCTGCACTTTCTGGGCATCAGGCGCTTTGATACGAAATATTACACGATGGTCTGCCCGTATTTGCGGATAGTTTGCACCTCTAACATTCGTTGAAGCCGGTGCACCTGCAACGGGATATTTTGAAAAGGAAGAAGTATCAACCGGTTTAAAGATTAGTTGGGAAAACATATACAAGCCATTTTTCCAAACTTTAAAATCATGCATGCCCGGTTCGATGTAATAAATATGAGGCACATTATTTTTAACTAAGTAATCATGTGTTCTTTGGCTAAAGCTAACCAGGCCATCGCTCGCTCCGCAGGAAATCCAAAGTAGCTTTAATTCATTTCTTGCCTTTGCAGGGTCAGGCACCAGTTGTTCAGGAGTTTTGGTATTTGGTGCTGCGGAAAATGCGCCAATCCAGGCAAATTTGTCCAGGTTTCCTAATCCAAAATTTAAAGATTGTCCTCCACCCATTGATAAGCCCGCAATAGCGCGATGGTCGCGGTCAGTATAAACGGGATAATGCTTTTGTACATAGGGAATAAGGTCGTTTAATAAATCTTTTTCAAAAGTGGCGAACGCCTGGACTTTATCGGGCGCAAAAATATTTCCGGTGGCACTGTCATTTTTCATAGCCCTTCCGTTAGGCATTATTACAATCATCGGTTCTACTTTCCCTTGCGCATAAAGATTATCCAAAATAATTTCAGGATGCCCACCATTCAACCATTCTTTGTCATCCCCACCAATGCCGTGAAGCAAATACAATACGGGATATTTTTTATTTTTTGAATAACCAGGTGGTGTATAAATTAATGATTGCCGTGTCGTTCCAACCGTCGCAGATTTATAATTGAAAGAATCAATTTTTCCATGTGGGATATTGTTTCGGACTGTGTCAAAACCAGTTGGCATCTGCTTAATAATATCTTGTGAAAAAGTCACTGAATAAGACAGTAAACCAACAAATAATGTAAAAAGATATTTCATGTTGTCAGATATTTTTTGAAGTTTTTAAATTTGAATTACTGCGCTGACGGTTTAATCAATTGATATTTTCCGCTCAAATGCATTAAGCTGAATAAATACAAAAAGCCATCATAGTAAGGGTCGAAATATCCATCGCTGTATGGTTCCAGTTTGGAATTCCATAAAGCATGAACAAAATCAAAATTGTCCTTACGAATCATTTCTGTTGTAGCAACGGTTGATACTAATCCAATTGAGTGTCTTAATTTTTTAAAACCTCCGGCCTGTAAAATGCTGTCAAGTCTTGAACCGTCCGGATTAAATTGGTCTTCAAACGTATCAATGCCTTTTGAGCGGAAAAAAGTCTGAATGCGTTTTGCATAATCCTGCTGCCATTTTTTATCTTTTCCAAACCAGTAATAATCCATGGTAATGTTCATCGGCACGCGCCATGAATCGTAGCGGAAGGCATCAGGAATCCATCGCGACGTACGCGGCGCTCCGCTAAATTCTGTGTAATCGTAATTCAGGCCGGTAACCGGATTGCAGGCCCTGTGTAGAAAAGCGCGTGATGTATCAGCACAATCTTTATAAAACCGTTCGTGTCCATCCTTTGCATATAATGCCCACACTTCGAAGAATGCCGGCAAATGAT
>JBQCFO010000640.1:0-4967 GCA_051959055.1 Ginsengibacter sp.
ACAAAAACTGGGATGCATTTCAAACCTCTTATGGAATATTAATTTTGTATTACGATCCGACAGATAAGGTAAATAAAATACAATTCAGCACTGAAAAAGCCAACACAATCCGGCTTTGTGAATAAAGCGCTTATAAAAAAGCGATAGTTATTTTTTCCTGGTAGTATCTTTCTGAACTTGGTTACTTCCTTTTGAAGGATTGTTCATTCGTCCGGTTTGCTCACCGGTTGTATCCACCCCGTTTGGTTTTACCGGATGTAACGTATCACGCACATTTGCGCTATCCGAGTTGCCTGCAGAATAGTCACCCGAAGGAGTTGAATTTTTATCTCCTTTATCCTGGTTTGGCGTACTGGTGCAAGCAAAAAATAAAATGGTGCAACCAATAAAAAGTAATTGTTTAATCTGCTTCATAGTGAATTATTTATTCTATGATGAAGACTCAAAATTTTTGCCATTAATTTATTGGAGTGATTAAATAAGTTTTCAATGAATAGCTTGTTTCAAAAAAATACAATTTGATTTTTTTATTGATGATACTGATGAATTGATTCTACAAAAAAATCAATTTTATTGTACCTCCAAAGTATTTTGAATACATTATATTTTATTACTAAATTTAGCATAGACTTTATAACCGACATTCAATTCAAATTATTCTCAATGCATTAAAAAAGCAACCCCTACTTTCAATTTTTTCAAGAATGAAAAACAACAATTTAAAATTACCGTCTTTTTTAAGTACAGATTCCACGCATAAAATTGGAAATGTGGAGCTTGCTGAATTATTAAACCGTGTAAAATCTGCAAGAGTTGTTGATGGCAAAATATTTATTGGCGACCAGGAATTGTCTGATTATTTAGCCAATCAATTAGGATACGAATCTGATGATCATTCCATAAAAAATTTAGTAAAAGCGGCTATTTTGAGAGCAGCGGGAAAAAATGGCGCTCCGCAGGCTCTTCCTGATACTACCAGCTTAAGCGATCTCTTAACAACTGATGCTCAATTTGTACTTTTGGCTTCTTACCTGGATTCGATTGTAAAGCACTTTAATGCTAAAGGCGCAGTGGTTTTAAAAGAAGTAACCGGATGTACTACTGCTCAGGATACCATTGATTTGGTAAATGGAAAAATTAACCCTTAAAGTTTTATGAAATATTTACTGGTTTTAATGTTTCTGTTCAATGTGATTGAACTGCAAGCGCAACAAACGCCGGCATGGCTGAAGAATATTGGCATCAGGCAATCTTTTGAAGACGATGAAAGCAAACAAAACCCAGGGGTATTTACGGTATCTATTCCAAAGAAAAATGCCCCTTCATACCTCGTTGATTGTGGATTAAAATATAATTTGTCGGAATCCTCTATGCAAAATCAAAGCAGCTTTATTGGAGAATATCACCGCAATTCAATATCAGACGGACCTGTAAATAATCTCCAATTGGGTTATAAGTTTATAACGATCCTGAAAAAACCTCAACCCCTTGAAAATATATTTGATTTATTAAATCCTGATTATCTGCAGACCTATAAAACTTTTAAACTAAATGCTACAGCCAAATACCGTTATGACAAAATTGAAGGCTCCAATGGCATCGCGGCTACTGCTATGTTTTCTTATTTTCAACAAGGACCAAAATCTTCTGTAAAAACCCGTTGGTCTTCCTGGAATTCTAATAAAGATTCAAACTTTGCTTATTTACTGGTTCCTGAAATTGGAATTGAAATTCAGAACAACTTTAAGGCTGACAGTACGATATATAAAGGCTTTGTGGGAAGAGCAGTTGCAGGCATCCAAATAAGTTTTGGAAGTATTTTTCCGAATAAAAAAAATGTGTATGTTCCTTTAAACAGGTGGCTGTTTACGGTTGATGCAAAAATAAGATATGATGTTGGAGGAAAGGAATATTCAAGCAGCAGATGGCATCCTTTAATAAAAACAAGCCTGGATTTCTTTGTCTTATATACACCCATAAAACTGATTTTCGGTCCTGCATTTACTTATGGTGATAATCCGATTGCCGGATTCAGAGAATTCAATTTTCAACCACAACAGTTCTGGACAATTGGATTCAAAGTACAGAAATGAGGTGATTGAAATCCGATTTCATCCTCCTGTTAAATTAATCTTTCAGGACCTTGTGTGATTTATCTAAAAACAAATTTAGTTTTAGAAGGAAATCGTAGATTTGCAATCCTTTTAAAAAAATGGAGACTTGTCCGAGTGGTTGAAGGAGCACGCCTGGAAAGTGTGTATACGGGAAACTGTATCAAGGGTTCGAATCCCTTAGTCTCCGCATTATCTACTTTAGTTACTTGCACTAAATTTTCTTTTTAAATTATCGGAAATTTACCAAAATTTAAATCCCGGTTATTTCTCCTTTTCCTGTAATGCATTATTTTAATTTCCTGTAACGACGGCCTCATAGTAAAGCCGAGAGGTGGAAAAAGGATCAACAAAGAAATAAAAGAACAGGAAAGAAAATTATTTGATGGAAAAATCATTAAATGATTTTATCTTTTCATTTATAAACCTTCTTCCATGACATCGTCTACAAATTATCAGCCTGATATTTTTTCAGGCCCTATTACTTCAACAGCGGAAAAAAATAATTTAAAAAAAACTATCGGAGCCGGCACCAGGCTTGCTTCACTTGATTTTTACAGAGGTTTGGTGATGGTGCTTTTGATGTGGGAAGCATCCGGTTTATATGAGTATGCAAGAAAGTTATCAAAGCCCGGTTCATTTATTCATTCACTGGCGATTCAATTTGACCATGCAGAATGGCACGGATTGCATTTCTGGGATTTAATTCAACCGGCTTTCATGTTCATTGCAGGAACAGCAATGGCGTTTTCGCTTACCAAACAAACAGCGAAAGGTAGTACCTGGAAGCAACAGTTCAAACACGCTTTGAGAAGAAGCTGGTGGTTATTTTTTTGGGGCGTACTCGATTATGCAGTTAGGGGCAATCATTTGTCCTTCGAACTTTGGGATGTGTTGACACAACTTTCTTTTACCATGCTGGTTGCATTTCTCATCTTTCGCTGGAAGCCTGGATATCAAATTCTTTTCAGCATCGGATTATTAATTCTAAATGAATGTTTGTATCGCTTTATTAATATTCCGGGTTTCAATCAACCATTTACGGATCAGCATAATTTTGGAAATTATATTGATGTGATTTTGATGAATAAAATTAATCCCGGCGGTTGGGTTGCGATCAATTGTATTCCAACAGCAGCGCATACCATCTGGGGTGCAGTGGCAGGAAAATGGTTGCTTGCACGAACCGGAACCCATAAAATAAAACCGGTTATTATTGTCGGAATTATTACTTTAACCGCAGGTTATGCATTAGATATTTCCGGTGTCACACCGATTATCAAACGAATTGCCACTTCTTCCTTTACGCTTGCAAGCGGTGGCTGGTGCTTGCTTGCGCTGGCGTTTTTGTATTACTGGATTGATGTGTTGGGGCATAAAAGGTTTCTCAGTTTTTTCACGATTGTAGGAATGAATTCCATTTTTATTTACCTCTTTTTTGAAATTGTAGTGCATCGCTGGCTTTTTGATTACAGCAATACAATTGTGAATGGAGTAATATCTCCAACCGGTTTACCTGATGCATCAATTATGATTATGTCAGCGGTTATTTTATTTATGCTTCAATGGTATTTGTGCTATTGGTTGTATAAGAAGAAAATATTTTTTAAAGTGTAAATAAGAATCCGCCTTAATTATTTGTTTACTGCAAACAAAGGGTTCCATTACCTTAAAATAATATCAGTAAAAGAACAAATAATGACGATTGCTATTCAATGCTAATTTTTTTATCACAGCGACAACCACAGAAAAACACGCGGGCTTTCCATAGGTCTTTCTTATTGATTCTCCAGATTTCTACTGTGCAACGCCATGTTATTTTTTTGCTTGCGAAAATAATTTTTGAAACTTTATCCAATCTGTATAACAAACAACCGGAATCAAGAAAAATATTAAATAGATACTACGATACCTGACAATAGCACCAATAATCGGAACGGTGTAGCCAGTCATAAACATCATGCTGAAACTAAAAAAAACACCAAAATAAATAAGGGGATCTATCGAAATGTTTTTCTTTCTGAAAAAAAGAAAAACAAGAAATAAAACTTCTATAATAAAAATTTCCAGTGCAAAAGGAAGGTATTGAATGGTTGTTATTTTTGATAAATAAGGTCTCAATAATGCATGGTCCAAAGCCTGGGGTGAATTGATTAAAAAACTCTTAAAATTTGGATAAAGCGGATTAATATTAATCGTAGAGGCTCCCATTTTTCCTATTTCTATAAAACTGTGCTGGCGGGCACTTACATATTGCGGAAGATTTGCTCTGTCAGAAATAAAACCGGAGCAAAAAAAGATAATTATTGAAAAAAGATAAACACTTACAAAACAAATAAAAGCATGTTTCCGAAATTTTATTGAAAGAATCCAGGCGATCAATGCAGGAATTAATGTGATAAAAACGAAGTTTCTTAAAAGAAAAATTAATAAAAGAAACAGTACGACAATTGAAATTCTTTTGCCCGAAAACCGATGCTCATTTAAAATAAAAAACAAATGATAAATGACCATCGAAAGAGATAATAAAATCAATCCATCACGATGAATCTCTGAAGAAAAAAACAATGCGGATGGCAAAAGAAAAATGCAAATAATTAGTTGGTAAAATGATTCAGAAAAAATTTGAATAAACACTTTATACAATGCGACGATTCCAAAAAAAACTAAAAAATTAAAAAAAAGTGTATTGATCAAAAAGCTTTTCAAGCTGAAAAAGTTAAAGAGTGAAAGCATTTTGAGAATCAGATTGGTGCGCAGATTATTCCAGAATGAGTGGGAATCATCTAAAAGTCTTGAATAGGCTTCCGGCGAATTGGTGTGGAAAATATTTATTAAATACTCATGCGGATTTTG
>JBQCFO010000641.1:0-16261 GCA_051959055.1 Ginsengibacter sp.
ATGCAAGGCACTTCTAATGCAGCATTAGTGCGGATTTGAGGCAAAGTTTGAAAAATCGATTGCATTCCATAAATAATTCCGGCTTTATCATTGGCAATAATTTTTATTGAATAAGGAGTCACATCTAATAAGTAACCTTCACTTCCAATCTTATCTGTTTTTTTTATGTCCAGAAAAAAGGACTTCGTTTTTTTAACATTATAGGACAAGGCTTCGCCTGAAATATTTTTTAAAAAGGCATTGAAAAAATTTGCAGCAAGGAATAAATCTTTTTCATTTTTAAAGATAATGGAAGTGCTTTTATCAATCGTAAAATGTCCATCCTGTACTGAAAGGCTTACTGGCTGTGGAATGATGCTAACGGTTTGCTGAGCAATTACAAAAAAAGGAAGGAGTAATAACGAAAGGAGGAAAAGTTTTTTATTCATTTGTTTAGTGTTGAATTATTTTATTATTGAGTTATTTATTGTTTTCGTTTTTCATTGTGGTACTTAAAAAATAAGCTAATAAGGTTGAATCAGAGATTTGAATATTTCAATTACTAAGGTGATAAGGCTGGTTAGCACCTTTTCTAAAAATCTGCTTCATTAAAAGCATACAAACCTTAGTAATCAGCGAAAGTAACTATTGAACCAAACCATATCACCTTATCTTTACTCTTCAACATTTTGGCTACAAATGATTTATTTCATTACCATTTAATCCAGTAATGTCCTCATGTACCATTCGGGCAGGCACAAAGAAATTGAATATATGTTTTTCGAACTACTTATGCCGTACTTGCCTAATGAAATAGCACATCTCCAGAAATTATCTTTTTTTCTTTTCCTCCTTCCGACCAATAAACTTTCAATTCATTTCCACCACCACTATCAAAATAAATGACTTTTATTTTATGATAGCCTTTTTTCAATGCAGCTTTGCCAAACGTTTCTACAGCGCCATGCTCGCCATCATTGTTTACGATTTCTTCGCCATCAATAAATAATTTACTGCCATCATCAGAAACGGTTGAAAATGTATAAATACCGTCATTATTTATTTTGATGTACCCATCAAATTGCAACGTGTATTTCTCTGCGCGCTGTTTTACTTTTTCTGAAATTTCATTTGCAATTCCCTCTTTTTTTACGGGAGAATTTTCAATCGATTCCAGGCTTATTTTTCCTTCAGGTTCATAATATTTCCATGAAATTCCCGGTTGAAGACTTTTTATTTTTTCAGCTTTCATCCAATAATACACTTTTACTTCTTCTGTTGAAACATTGGACGGTAAAGCGTTTGGTTCAATGGCTATGGCTTTTATAACAGAAGTTTTAGTTACTGAAAAAAGTCCTGAATAAAAATTTGATTTATTTGTTGGTTCGCTGCCATCAGTGGTATAATATATTTTCTGATTGGCATATTCCTTAAAAGAGATGCGTTCTGAAAAAGTGTTGTTTTGGTGATAAATATGAATTTCGGGCTTTGCCGCAAATCTTCCAAAGTTTGAAATTTTTAAAACAAAAGCATAGGGCGCTTTTAATTTATCCGGATTATAATCAGGGAAAGAAATAACCACATTATTCGCCTGTTGTTGCCATTGAAGATTTTCTCTTGTTGATAAAAAACTGATAACCGTTCCGGTTGGTAATTGCATATCTTTTAAAACCATTTTTTTATCAGAAGGATATTTAGGAAGTATCGTATATAATGAATTCGACGTTGGATTATAGGTATAAAAAACTTCTTTTACCGCGTAGCCGGAATCCGGATCAATAGTGATTTTCAAAACCGGATCCTCATTTTTTTGTGGTTTATAACTTCGGTTTCCTTCACTCCATTGAGAGGGCGTTTTCCATCTTACCGTGTTGTAAATTGCTTCAGAATTAATGTCCATCCATTTACCAATTTCCAACAATCTTTCCTGCATGATTGGCGGGATTTTGCCATGCGCATCAGGGCCAATATCCAGCAAAAAATTTCCTCCGCGACTTACTTTATCTACCAGTTGCAAAACCAGGGATTGAGCAGAATTATAATCCCAGGCATCTTCATTTCGATTATATCCATAGCTCGCTCCCATTCCGCGGCTTTCTTCCCACGGATGATTTTCAAAATCAAGATCAGGCTGATATTCGGGAGTATAAACGCCACCATGATGAAAGCGAACACCACTGCCCCAGCGATCATAAGTAACAATAGAATTTTTTACCGGGCTTTCGTTATAAAGCCAGGCAAGAAATTCTTGCGATTTCCAGGTAGAAGCAGGAGCATCCCAGCCACCATCAGTCCAGAAAACATCTGGTTTGTAGGTATTAATCAGATCTTTCATTTGGGGCCACATGTGCACCGCCACATATTTGTTTTTATCCGTCAACCACAAAGGATTGTACCACTCATACAACGAATAATACATTCCGGGATGAACGGAAGTTTTACGAATCGCTTTAAAAAGATCGCCAAGCAAATCCCTGTGAGGACCTGCTGATACTGCATTCCAGGGAAACCCCCAATCACGGTCGGCTTCTTTGCTTGGCCATAAACAAAATCCATCATGATGCTTGGAAGTGAGCACCACATATCTGGCTCCTGATTTTTCAATCAGTTTTGCCCATTCATCCGGATTAAATAATTCTGCATGAAAATCATTTACGAGATCATTATAAGTACGATCCCCAAAATTTTCTTTTTGGTATTTTATTCGAGCAGAATCACCATTTCTTAATCCGTTTTCATACCATTCGGCATAATCTCCTTTTTTAGAATATCCGGGTACAGAATAAACACCCCAATGAATAAATATTCCAAACTTTGCATTCAAATACCATTGAGGCACCGGACGTGAATCTAATGATTCCCAGCCGGCTTTGTATTGCGCGAAAATATTTGGAGAAAAGAAAAAGAAAATAGCTGCAAATAAAACTTTTAAAGTAAGTGATTTTATAATTTTCATCATTGAAGTTTGGAAAATGAAAGTTACAACAGACTTAACCATTAAAGATATTTGGTTTTTACCTTTTTATAATCGTTGGTTAACACTGAAGTATCAATTTTCGCTGCATTTAAATGCTTTTACCAACTGTATGATAATGAACACGCTTATCCTTACTATTGTATTTCTTCCTGCGCGAATGATTTGTTCAGCCGCGTATTTGCTATGGAGCCAGGGAAATTCTTAACTGCATTCCGGCTCTGGTATCAATTGTTGGCGCTGAGGACGAGATGTATGGATTTACCCTTCTCTGTTCAAAGTAAAATGTTATTTTGATCCGGTTGTTCAGATAATAATCAAGTGTAGGATTGATCGAAATTTCTTTACTTCCATTGGTTGCAAATGCGCTGTTTTGATCTAAAATGCTATTGGAAGAAACGTTGTTGCGGATTGAAAAAGTCAAATTGAAACTAAGCTCGTTATCCAGTTTTTTTGTATCCTTTTTGGAAAAAGGAATTTTAAAAGGAAGTTTTAATCCGCGCTTGCGGAAACCACCGCCAAAAGTGACTTCGGTAGAACGCACTTCGCTAAGCTGATAATCAATCAGGCTCAGGCTGAGCTGCCTTTGTTTGGTATAATCAAATTTCAAACTGAGTTGATTGGTGAAAGTCATATCAAATCCAACCAGTGGGGCAAATTGTTCCTGGATGGTAATATTCGGCACTAAGAAAAACGGAACATAATTATGGCTTCCGCCAGTCGTATCGATGAAGGATGGATACCCATACCTGGATACATCCTGGTAATTTAATGCTGATGTGAAACTATTCATTCCAAGACTCGCATTGTATGCATGCGTTAAAGAAAAATTGGTAAATATTATATCCAAACCCGGTACCCTGCTCAATCCATTGTAAGCAATACGCCAATTTGGTTTTGGAATAATGGTGCTAAAAGGATTGGACTTAATATTGGAATTTTGCTGTTTGATTAGAGAGACTTTTGTAGGATCCTGGCCGGTATATGCTGCGATAAAAGCGGGCACTAAAACATCCACAGAATATCTTCCATAGCCTAAGGCGTATCCATCAGCACCTGTTGGGTTGCCTACCTGTTTATTATAGGTATTTTGAGCACCGAGTCGTTTAGATAGAACTTCCCGGTAATCTTCAAATTTTAAAAAAGTTCCGGATATCCTGTTTGGATCATATTTGCCAAATAAAGTATTTAAGGCAATATAAGTTACATTAAAACTGCCATTGATGTAAGGGCTCAGATGAGCAAAGTGATTGCCGGTGCCAGTGGTGTCTTTAAATGTTTCTGAATAATTTTTACTAAATGTTTTTCCGATATTAATATCTATGGTAAAATCCCTGATGGGTTCGAGCTGGGCTGATATGGCAATTTTTTGGTCAAAACTTTGTACGAATAAATCATTGAATAAGGAATCCTTGGTAATCAGTCCGCGTTTTGCGGCATTGTTGAGCCAATTGCTGTCTGGTTGTTTGCCCAAAATAAAGCCAAACCCGGGCGCCATACTTTTAAAATCCTGACCCAACATTTTTGTACTGTCTGTATATCCCGGCAACCTGGTATTGCTGATTTGAGAAACCGTTGCATTCACAGATTTTATGCTGGTCAATAATTTTCCGAATACCCTGGCCACTCCATTTACTTCCGGTAATGCATTTTTTCCAGCAGAAGGAGAAATACCCGGTTTTTTGTTTTTCAGAGAATCCGTTTGCTGTCGCGGCTGTCGAGGCTGATCTATTGCCCTAAACCATTTTGATTTATTATATAACCTTAAAAAATCCATTTGAAAGGTTGCATTTTCCTGCTGGCCATTTTCCAAAAAATTGCCCAGATTTACGGCAAGCCTTGAAGCGCCGATCCAATTATAAGTAGCGGTATAATCTACATGAAGATTGATCCAATCGGTAAGCGGCAACTTATTCAATGGTACATTATAAGAAAGATTTACAGTTTGATTGAAAACGACATTTCTGCCTCCGGAAAAAAAGTTGTTTGATACAGTGTCTCTTTTTGCCTGCGTGTTTAATCGACCGTAAGGTTCATCAATTACGGCATTGTTCAATGCCGAATAATCGAGTGTGAGAGAATGAGTGAGTTCCCAACGCATGATATAATTCCTGTTGAAAGTGAAGTATTTATCATAAGTTTCCGGTGTCTGATATTGATCCCCACCGATGCTTCGTGGTTTTAAAACACCAAATTGCCTGAACACATCCGCTTTGAAGGTAAGTTGAGATGGTACCGGGTTTATATTGAAGTCTTTAATCAGATCAAACCAATGTGTTTTTGATTTTTTAAACAATTTTTTAAAAGGTGAGATGAACTTAGGCTGCGGCATAAAATTATAGCCAAGGCTTCCCTGCTGCTTCGTCACATCATTATATTCTATCAGTGGATTGTGTGCTTCCGTTTTTGTATAAGTATAACTTACATCCCAGTTTTCAATATCCCACAATTGTGGCTTTTTATTATCTGGCCGGTTTTTATGCACATTGGTAAAACTGATGGTTTTTATTGAGGCAAAATCAATGGCGTTATTTCTAATCGAATCCCGTTGGCTTTTTGGAGCTTCCTGTATTTTTTGTTTTAAAGTAATATCCATATCGAAAGGGTCGTATTCCGGACTGCTGATACTATTGGTAATACTGGCGAAAAAGGGAATAGACAGAAGGGCTTTCTTTGGTAAAAGCTTGCCGAGCTCCAAGGTGGCGGCGGCATCGAACTGTACAAAATTATCTTTAAAACGATTGTTTATTCCCTGGTCAAGTGTTCCGAAACCATTACTGTGCGTATTGGCAGATACAGAAATAGTTCCCAGGTCCGCCAGATTTGCGTCCACACGACCAAGAGAAGCCCAACCTCCTTTTTCATCCATCGAGGATAAGCGCAATTCATCAAACCACAATTCCCCGCTTGCAGAAGCTGCATTCGTATTTTCAACACCCATCAAAATGCCTGTAATCTGCCCGAGATTTGGATTTCCCATGATGGAGTACGTTTGCCCACTTGCCTGCATCTGCGAATACAAAACGTTTAATGATGAATTTGAAAGATTTCTTTTTGTTTTGATGTTGGTGAGATCGGCGAGATTCAGATCCAGGCTATTACTTTTTATCCATAAAGTATCATTATAAGCATTACTGTTGGGATCAAGGCCTGTATTCAGCGGCGTTAATTTTAAAGGAATCCTTACTTCGTAATAATTATTTACAAAATCGCTTCCTATCCGGATAACGGCCGTTAGATCATTATTGTTTAATGTAGTACCTTCTTTTTGTTCTGCATGAATATACAACTGAAGCTTTCTAAACTGTCTTAAATCCCGGTTGGCATAAGTTTGAAAAACAGCCTTGCCGTCATTTTTTACAAGATCAGAAAATTGCAAAGTGAGCGATTGCTCATTCTCCAAAAGATTTACACCATTGTTGCTCAACGTCTGTACACGCACAATATCGCGTGGAGTGCGGTACGGCAAAGGTTGCCGTTTATCATTTTCCTCAATATTAACAGCGCCCACATTAAAATCTGTATCAGATGCCTGCTTATAATTTCCGGTAGTATCTAATTTGTACTGGAATTTTCTCCAGCTATTTCTTACCAGACTAAGTGCTCCGAATCTTACGGTAACACTATCATCAAAACCAGTCAAAAACATTCTCATAAAACGAATGGACTTGAAATCGGGAATGTTGCCCACTTTTTTATTATATGAATCAATTGGAATCCTGAGTTGATACCAGGTCTCGTTTCTTGTAGTGCCATCTACCAGTTTTACGCCTATTACTTTTTTATCTACAATATAATTTGTCCCTATTTGCATTTCCGGATCCGTAGGTGGTTTCAGATCCATTTCATATTGAAAATACTCTTCGGTTTCATTGAGCGTGTTATCATGATTCAAGTCTTCCTGGTCCGGATACAGTGTGGCCGCTGAAGAAAATTGAGAGTTATTATCAGCAATCGGGGAATTGCCCTGTGGGTTATTAAACTTTTTGTAACGTGTAAGAATGTCGGCGTTTTCGGCATCCAGCTTTGAGCCACGGTAGTATTGATAATTATCGGAGGAAGGATCTTTTAATGCATCCTGGTACACTTTTGAACCAGCTCCAAAATTCACTGCCAACACATTGAGATAATCGTTTCTGCGAAAAGCAACTTCTGCACTATCGGTCAATCCATCAAAACCCACATCCTGGTATGGCCTGTCGCGGGGATCGTTGCTGAATGCATTCGTAACCTGTATGGGATTACGCGGCACCACTCCCCATATGGAAGTATCCACCTGCGCTGGAAGATTGGGCGTCGGCAATCCATTCTCATAAAACCGCCTTGAATCTTTTAATACATCTTCGGAAACATTTCCAAGATTGATATAAAACTGTCCGCCGGTACTGGTCGGATTAAGAATAAAAGGGTCCTGCACCCAACATTCAATATATTCAATATTGGCAGTTTCAAAATCTGTCTGATCGAGACTGCGCATGAGTCCACCCCATTTTGTTTTAGGAAATAAAAACTTTCCATCAGAATTGAGGCTTGTCCTCGAAGCTTCATAATTATACGGACCACGGTCTTTTGGATAAAAAGAAAGATCAAAAGTGATCAATTGATTTTGTCCGAAATCTGTGGTGCGTTGTGGAAAAATTTCGCTTTGTGAAACAGCGCGTGTACGGGGATCAGAAAGAAATTTTCTATTTCCACGAAGGGGATTATTAATATTTTGTGGATCCTGCAACGTCGGCTCAATCTGGTACCACGCAATCTGTGCCCTGTTCTTTCCATATGCCAGGCTGTTGCTTGAATCAGCTTCCGGAAAAAGGAGTTTCCCATTTTTATCGGTAGCGCCATGAGGTGTAGAAGCCAGCGCCCAGCTTATAGGTGGAAAACGAAGGTCAATATCACTTTTGCTTCCCTCAAAATCATCAATATAAACCACGCCGTTATTTCCTTTTCCAATTTGTGGGGCGTGCCCGGGCTTCAAAAACGCAGCCTCTCCATAAGCATTAATTGACGAAGGCGCCGTAGAAGTGAAAAAAGGAAGCTTATTCAGGATTTTGGTCAACCGGGGCATATCTCTTCTGTAGCTGCCATCCAGGCCATACATCGTATTTCGAATCGGATCTTCTCCATAATTTACTTTGGTAAAAAATGGCCTTTCACTCAATCTTACCATTGTAGCTCCTAAAGCCAGCTGTTCTTTTGCTGTATTTTTCAAGTGATAATCCAGCCGCAAGCCCATATAGCTTTTCTGTTGCAAACCAAAAGAGGCATTGTTTTCATAATTGACCTGTACAGGAATACCGGAATTGATAATGGCCTGGTTGATTACTTTAATGGTTCCCAAATCATAGTTGATGGTGTAGTCAACGTTTTCGATGAGTTGACGCCCACCTGCGGAAACTGTAACCGAACCGGGTGGAATGTTATATCCGATACTGATATCTGCCGAACCCGTGGTTTTTGCCGTTCCCTGCAAAACAAAACGATCGAGATTAGGAAATTGTTGCTGTGCAATTGTTTTTATCGAATCATACAATGGATAATATAGGCTATCGGCTGCTGTTGCAGCATTACTAAAAACCTTTGGGGCAATATCACGGCCAAAAGGCTGTAAAACCGGGAAAATGATGCGGCTGTATTGCGATAAAACAGTATAACCTTCTATAAAATCAAATATTCCATCAGGTTGGGGATCATTATTACTATTTAACCGGTCTAAATTTACAAGTGTCAAAATGGGTGTCCCCTTGTTTAAGTCACCAAAAGGAAGATACCTTTTTGCCCCAAGTCCGGGTTGCTGATACAACACATTCAAGTCAAAATCCTGGCGGTCCAAAGTGCCATATCCCACACTGTACACGTTTTTCATCATCAGTTGCCAGATAGGAAGATTCGGCCTTTGTGAAGTAGCTTTCAACAATTTCAAAAATAAAATTTTTTGATTGCTTGATGTAGAATCGGGAGGTACATCCTGCGAAAATTCACCTACCTGGTAAATTTTCCCGTTGTAAGAATATTGAAAAGCCACCGCTAAAACCTCATCGGCCTGCAGTGGCTGACTCAATGAAATAAAACCCGCCCTTTTATTATAAATGTATTGAGAAGAATCTAATTTGCGGGCAAATGTTTTTTCAAAATCCTGTACGGGATTCAGTCCCATTCCCAGTAACTGTGTATTGATTAAGGTAGAATTGCGGCTGGACGGATTGCTGATAATGGATGCATATTCATTATTGGTATTGTTATCGGGCAAAGTACCGGTAACCGTAAAAGGATGAAATGGATTTGATTCACCTAAATCCATTAAACCAACTATTTCTCTTGCATTCGTCGTAGTTCCGTTTTTATTGGTAACCCACACTTCCAATCTCAATATCTGAACCGGTGTAATGATTGCCGGCGCATTGCTCATTACCTTATTGTAGTTATTTTTAAAATATTGCGCCAGTAAAAAGTGCCTGTTCTCTTCATAA
Source organism: Ginsengibacter sp. (assembly GCA_051959055.1). GTDB lineage: Bacteria > Bacteroidota > Bacteroidia > Chitinophagales > Chitinophagaceae > Ginsengibacter. The sequence continues at coordinate 9,421 of JBQCFO010000641.1, forward strand.
TCGTCTCCTTTTATTTCAAAATGCGTTGCAGCATTTCCCCCTTGCAAATTCATAGATTGCCGCTGCGATGTTTGATTTGCCAAAATTCCGGTTACGAATAATTTACCAAACTGCAACTGGGTTTTTATTCCAAACAGCGATTGGGCGCCTGGTATTAAAGTACTCGTCAATGGAAAAGAAACATTTCCAGCTTCAAAGCGTTTTAAGATTTCATCCTGCGTTCCGGTATAATCCAATTTTAATTGATTGGCAAAACCAAAATTAGAAAGGGTGTTATAACTTATCGGAAATTTCATTTTATCCCCGATATTGGCATTCACATTCATTTGAGCCGCCATATTAAAATCAAATCCGCCATTTTTCCTGGCTCTTTCCGGAAGTGTCGGGTTTTTTACATTCTGGCCCTGATAGCCGGCGGTAACATCTACATTCCCCTGCGGCTGGATGTCTATTTTTCCATTTCCAAAAAGACGATTGAATAAGTTATCATACAAGCTCAACTTTGGTTTTACCTGTCCCCGATTTAAAATACTCAGCGTATTGGCCCTTTTTTTAAAATATTCGTCCTCTGCTTTTTTCGCTTCCATCGCCCTGAACTCCTCGGCCGTATAGGTAGTGGGAGTCCTATAAAAGCGGTCGCCTATTTTTTCATAAACCGTATAAGTTTTTGTGACCGGGTCATATGTTACCGAATCCTGAATATTTGGTGGATTTTGAAAATCATAAACATTGGGGGTCGCAGAAATAAAATCGCCCCTTCTGTCGTGAATCGGAAAAGGAAGACTGTCATTTTTTTGAAGAAAAGAAGAATCCTGCGCTACGGCATGCAAAGGCACAACAATAGAAAAGCCTATTGAAAAAATACAACTCAATATCAACCCCATATAATTTGGCGCTAACTTCTTTATAAACAACATCCGGCAAATTATTTTAGGTAGATTTCTATCAAATGGACTTTAGTGCTTTTTTTATTAAGGTTTCCAGGGAATTTATTGATGGTTCCGAAATTATAATTTTTTTTATCGCCTGTTCTGCTACCGGCCTTGCAATTCCCAGCGCTACTAATGCATTTAACGCATCCTGCTCAAAAGTATTGCCGGCAGATAAATTTCCCTGGGCGGTAGCAGATAATTTAGAAACTTTATCTTTTAATTCCAGCACCAGCCTTTCTGCTGTTTTTCTGCCGATTCCTTTTACGCTTTCCAGGACGGAAGTGTGTTTCATCATAATCGCATTGCTGATTTCATCAGGTTTCATACCCGACAACATCATTCTTGCCGTAGCGGCGCCGACGCCCGAAACACTTATCAGCAACACAAACATTTCTTTTTCTACCGTATCAAAAAAACCGTATAAAGTATGCGCGTCTTCTTTTATTTGTAAATAAGTATATAGTTTTCCTTCCTGTAAATTTTGAATATGCGCATACGTATTCAAACTGATATTTACTTCATAACCTACTCCATTTACATCCACATATACCACCGCTGGATTTTTATGCGAAAATTTTCCGGATAAGTAGGCTATCATAGTTTTTTGAAAAGAGCGTCAAAAATAAGTAATTCAGCTTAATGAGATGAATATAATTCAATAAAATATATTTATCTAAGTAGAAAAAGGCCGATTTTTCTTTGTCAAAATACCTTTAAGTGATAGCCTTTTTATTTTTTTTAAGGAAATGATGGATACGCTGCTCAGGCTTTCTTTTTGCAACGCCTCAATTAATAGCACAAAGAGGAAAGATCAAACCATTTCGTTTTCAGATCAAAAGCAGGAAGTATCAGTCAGTGGCATTCTTCAGGTTCTTTCTCATTATGCGTGGAAAATACGGTAATAAGGTAAATTAGATTTTAGCGATTCCGTTACTAAGGTAATAATGTTGCCTGCCAGCTTTTCCTATACCATATAATTAAAACCTTATTAACCTTAGTAATAAATCCCGTACTAAAAAAATCCAACTTTATTACATTACCTCTATGTTCTTTCGTTTCCACTATTTTTCGCAATCACCAATTTTTAAAAACACAAATCAGGGTTATTTCTTGCTTTAGTGCAATTTTCAGCAGTTAAATTTTCTCCTCACATTCTTTCAATTCTGCTTCCTTTAATTTTGATTCTATTTTTTCGCTTTTCATTCCAACTCGAATGAACCCGAATAAACTCATATATACATTGGCAATCCATACCAATCCAAAAAAAGCGATTAAATATCCCCGCCATCCGGTATAAAGAAGCTGGTATTTTGTGATAATCAAGAAAATGAAAGTGATGTAATGGCTAAAGCAATATTCGCAGGTAAAAAGATAAAAGAATTTGCGCTCCGCAAAACTTTTACATGCCTTCGATTTTTTCTCACAATATTCTCTTGGTTCGCGAAATACTTCTTCGTGTGTAACGGTCCATGCAATACACGCAATGGGCAAAGCCATGATGAAAAGATAAATAATTTGTTGTTGTAACGACATTGAAATCAAATTTAAAATCCATCACTCCAAGTAATGAGCCAGACTGATGATTGGATCATTTTAGGGAACGAATGGCTTTGGGAATTTTTTATAAGGCTAGAGTTATTCAAGCTAATGCAAGTATTTTGGACAAGGAGGCCTTCAGGCCCCTGGCTGATCCACACATTTTCGCATCAGCTCTCTATAATGTTGGTTACTTTGTTGAATGGAAAAACTATGTAGTAGATTTAAGTGAAGATATGCTGTGGCATATTTCAACAAAGGAAATAATTTAATCCTTCCGATGGTCAAGACGCATGAATAAAGACCCTCGCCTCATTTATGAAGTTTTTCCGGAAAAAATTGTTATTCACTCGCCTAGAAGTATTATGATTAATCGTAATAAAATACCTCTGAAATTAGCTTTTGAAAATTAAATCCTGGCTATTTATTGCTTTGCTGGAAAATTTAAAGTACAACAGACAAGTAAATTTTCTCCCTTTATAAATGAATGCGAGGGATATTGTATTTTTGCCGCCTTATTAAAAATCTTTTTTTTATAAATGAGTAATAAAATTTCCGCTGCAATTACTGCTGTTGGCGCCTACGTACCTGAATACCGGCTTACCAATGCCGAACTTGAAACGATGGTTGAAACTTCTGACGAATGGATAAAAACCCGCACCGGGGTAGAAGAAAGAAGGATTTTAAAAGGTGAAAATATGGGCGTTTCCAAAATGGCTGTGCCTGCTGTATTGGAACTTTGTAAAAAAAGAGGAATTGACCCGATAGAAATTGATTGTCTTATTTGTTGCACCGTTACCCCGGATATGACCTTTCCGGCAACAGCCAATATTATTACTTATGAAATCGGTGCAGTAAATGCTTTTGGATTTGATCTTTCAGCTGCTTGTTCGGGATTTTTATTTGGCGTTACCACTGCTGCTTCAATTATAGAAAGTGGGCGCTACAAAAAAGTAGTGGTGGTAGGAACCGACAAAATGAGCGGCATCGTTGATTACAGCGACAGAAAAACCTGTGTGCTTTTTGGCGATGGAGCAGGAGCCATTTTATTAGAACCAAATGAAGAAGGCTATGGAATACAGGACAGCCTGTTAAAGACTGATGGTATTGGAGTGGAATATTTAAAAATGGTTGCTGGCGGTTCTGCAAAACCCGCATCTGTAGAAACGGTGATGGCCAAAGAACATTATATTTTCCAGGAAGGACCTCAGGTTTTTAAATTTGCGGTAAAAGGAATGGCCGATGTCTCTTACGAATTATTGGAAAGAAACCATCTAACCGGCGAAGACATTGCATGGCTGGTACCACATCAGGCCAACAAAAGAATTATTGACGCCACCGCAAACAGGATGGGACTTACCATGGATAAAGTGATGATCAACATTCAACGGTATGGAAATACCACTTCTGCCACGATTCCATTATGTTTATGGGAATGGGAAAAACAGTTGCACAAAGGAGATCTCATCGTTCTCGCAGCTTTTGGCGGAGGATTTACCTGGGGCGCTACATTGGTAAAATGGGCTTATGATACTGAGTAATTTCTATTTTTCATTAGTAAACAAATAAATAACGGCAATTCTTATTTCTGATAAAGCGGATAAGCTGTTATTTATTTCTCAACTTTTGCTCTGAAATTGCCAATGGCAAAATGTTCTGTCTTTTTGTTGTAATTGTCAGTTTCAATTGATTTAAATTCTATTCTCCCATACAAACTGTCTCCAACTTTATAATTTGATTTATCTAAAGTAAGATTTTGATAAACAGTTTTATAGGTTGGCTCAACTTCTCCCTCGATAATAACATCTGTGAAATGATAAGGCTTCGTACAAAATTTATGGTCTTTATAATAAATTACAAAACCGTTGCCACCAAAACCGTTACCAATACCAATCTCAATTGACAATGTGTTTGAACGAAAAAAATAAGCGCGGCAATTATTGAAGCTTGCATACCGATTATCCATTAAATCGATTTTTTTAGCAACAAAGTAGGAAACATCGCTAGATCTTTTCCTTAAAGTATCTTTGGGTTCAAAGACTGAAAATATTTCATTCTCCTTGTTAAGTTGATTATAAACAGAATCCAATGAAATTTTAGCGTCGATATTTATTTCACTCCATTTATCAACTTCATTTTTGCATTTTAAATTCAATAATGAAAAGGTCATTAAAAGTAAAATCCAAATATCCCTTGCTTTATTTTGGAAGTTGAAATTTTTAAGCATCGGTTTATCATTAACAGTTGGCTAGATGCATTTTTTTAAAAATTGCATAAAACAATTAATTATTAAAGAAAAGCCCAAGTAAAATAGCAGGTTCTCAGCAAGGCACGAAATAACCGGTTTTTCTATTTTCATTCAGTAAAATTAATCTCCCATTCCTTTCAAAACATCTTTCAAAGCCTGTACATTATCAGAGTCGCTTTCAGTATTAGCAAATATGGTTTTAGCATCGTCATCGTTTCCATAAAATGCTTCATTGGCTTTTGCATCTACCGAAATGGCAGAGCCGCTCAAACTGATTCCTGCAAATAAACCTTTGCTCCTCGAATAGGAATAAACTTCTGCTTCCATTTTATAATCGGTGCTGGCAGTGGAATTGCGTCCAACCGGGCCGGCGGTTACAGAAATATCCCCTCCTAATGTAAAACTGCCTTTACCAATATCCTGCAATGTTTCACTGTTTTTAAAAATTAAAACCAGATCTACCGATTGTATTCCTGCCTGCAGGCCCACACTCCCGCCAGTTATGGTTACAAACACCGGATCGCTCCAGGTACCGTCTTCTAATTTTACCATGGCGATTCCTTTTCCTCTTTTTCCGGCCAAAACAAAACCGGCATTGATTAATTTAGGAACTACGATAACTCCCTGGGTTACTTTTAAAAGTTCCTGGGGAATACTTTCCTTCATTTCGCTGAAATCTTTTAAAACTTTTGTGGCGGCTTCTATTTTATCATCCTGTTTGTCCTGGCTCTTTGCTGTTGTAAAAACAAAACTTAAAATAAGTAACGGCAAAAATATTTTTGAAATTTTCATAATGGTTTTTTTTAAGAATTTATGAAAAGGTTGTGCAACATTAATGCCCTTTATGGTGATGAAATTTACTTTATTATTTTTTTATATTTTTTTTATGACGATTCTTTTGATAAAAGAGATGTAGCATCAATCGCCAATCATGTTAAATAAAAAAAAGTGAACACCAAAAATGGTATTCACTCTCAATTAAAACTTACAACTATGAATAAAAAAAACCCTTTTAAACTCCCATATATTCTCTTAAAAGATTGGAGCCCGCAAATGTTTTTAATTTTTCCAATGCCTTATCTTTTATCTGCCTTACCCTTTCACGCGTAAGTCCATACTTTATGCCCAGATCTTCAAGGCTTACCGGCTCATCCATACCAAGTCCATAAAAATAACAGATCACTTCCCGCTGGCGTTCAGTAAGCAACGTAAGAGACCTTTGAATTTCCTGGCGCAAAGAATCATTGAACATAATTTGCTTATCAGCACTATCCGCATTTACATTTACCATTACATCCATCAAAGTATTTTCCTCACCATCACTTAGTGGCGAATCCATGCTTACATGCCTTGTAGCCATCCGCATGGTTGCCGTTACTTCTTCAATTTCGACATTCAATGCTTCTGCAATTTCTTCCGTGGTTGGGGGGCGTTCAAACTCCTGTTCCAACAGAGAATACGTACGGCTTATCCGGTTGGTAAGTCCTACTTTGTTCAGAGGAAGCCTCACAATCCTTGATTGCTCGGCAAGCGCCTGCATAATGCTCTGACGAATCCACCAAACGCCATAAGAAATAAATTTGAATCCACGCGTTTCATCAAAACGCTGTGCTGCTTTTATCAGCCCCAGGTTTCCTTCATTGATCAAATCAGGAAGGGTTAATCCCTGATTTTGATATTGCTTGGCAACAGAAACTACAAAGCGCAAGTTGGCTTTAGTAAGTTTGTCGAGCGCCTTCTGATCACCTTGTTTTATCAACGTGGCTAATCTTACTTCTTCTTCCGGTGTAATCATATCAACTCTGCCTATTTCCTGTAAATATTTTTCAAGGCTTTCACTTTCACGATTGGTAATAGATTTTGAAATCTTTAATGAACGCATACTCATGATGGTTGTTTAAAATGGGTAGAAAAATAAATTTTTCTTTTCCGGATTATTTTAATTAATAACAAACGAAACTTTGTCATTTTAAGTATGTTTCAAAAAAAATATTATTTGTTTCTATTACCTGAAATGAGCTTTCCAGTATAAAACAGTCTTTAAAAAAAATAAATTACCAAAAAAAAAGATAAATGTGGCTTGTGGGTTAATTTATTTTCTATTATTGCAGATAATGACTTAGAT
>JBQCFO010000642.1:0-2360 GCA_051959055.1 Ginsengibacter sp.
CAGGGGTGAAATGTCATCCCGGGATTTGAAATATTCGAAATCAATATTTCTATAATTCCTATCAGCCTTTCAGGCTTAAAAAAATTCATACAACACTAACGATTCACGGCAATTTGCAGCAATAGTTTGTTATTCTATACATTTATTCAAGGTAGAATAGTACCCTGTATAATTTTTCTCCTTCAACTTTTAGAAATAACGCATATATGCGTGGATAGGAATATCCGGTTATATGAAAACTTTCTGCATGCCAGAGGCGGGATCGCTAGCAGCGCAGATTTAGGAGTGGGCTTCTTCTTTTGAATGCAGGCAGGAGTTGTTCATGAATCAAAATAAATTTACTTCCCAATAAGTAAAATTTATTTCACCATAAAATTTTAGCGATGATGTGGTTCGGTTGACAAACAATGAATCACTCATTCCATCCTCAGGCTGTTTGCCGGATTTGCCATAGCTGCTTTTGTAGAATGGAACATAACCGTTATAATTACAGTTACCACAATAACTAAAGAAGAAACGACAAATGGAATGCCCGACAGGCCCGGGTTATAAGGAAATACTTTGAGCCAGTTACTCATAAAATAATACGCTATCGGGAAAGCGATTACTGTAGCAATAAGCGTCAGCCATAAATAATTAACAGTGTTCAGGCTTATAATCTGGCGGATGCTGGCTCCCATTACCCGTCGAATACTGATCTCCTTCTGTTTTTGCTGGGTAGTAAAAGCGGTAAGGCCAAGGAGACCAAGGCAGGTAATGATAATAGTGAGTATTGAAAAAGCGGCAAATATCTTTCCACGCTTTTGATCGGCAGCGTATTGTGAATTAAAATCTTCATCCAGGAATTTATATTCGAAGGGCAGGGCAGGGAAATATTTCTTCCACGTATTGCGCACCTGCGCAATGGTACTTTTCAGGTTTGAGGTATTCATTTTTAACTGGATGATGTTACTGTTAGGGCCATAAAACAGCAGGAGTGGCGCAATAGGGTTATAAAGCGACTTCTGGTTAAAATCTCTAACCACTCCTATTACTTCGAGGTACTGACCAGAAGTGTCACCCGGGAATTTCACCCTTTTGCCAATCGCTTCCTGCCAGCCAAAATGCTTTACCATCGCCTGGTTTACGACAATGCTGTGGAGTGTATCAGAAAGATTGGAAAAATTACGCCCCTTTACCACCGGAATATTCAAAGCCGGCAAAAAGTTTTCATCTATCGCGTAACATTCAACGGCCTTATCCACATAACCGCTGTCTGTCTGTATCCTAAAAAGATTGAGATTCAGATTGCTGCTTCCGGGATAACTGTTGCCGGTGCCCACAATCTTCACGCCCGGAAGGCTCCGGAAATCATTATCCATTGCGTTTATTTTAGGGCGTTCATCTTCTCCGGTATTTACTGTTACCGTCATTACCTGGTTTTTATTGAAGCCAAGGTCTTTATTTTGTACATACGAAAGCTGTGAATAAACCACCCATGTACAAATCAGCATGACCATTGAAATAGCGAATTGCAAAACCACGAGTGTACGACGGAGGTTTATATTACCCGATGCTTTGGAAAGGGTGCCTTTTAATACTTTTACCGGTTTGAAGGAAGAAAGGTAAAAGGCCGGATAGCTTCCACCAACCAGTCCTGTAAGCAACCCGACACCAAGCAACAAAAGAATGTTGAAGGGCTGAAATAAAGTGTGCCAGGTGAAGGCTTTGCCTGATAAGGAATTGAAAGCCGGCAGTAACAGCAGCACCAACAGAAAACTTAACAGCATAGCTGCGAGTGAGGTGAGCACAGATTCGGCAAGGAACTGTAACACCAATCGCTTTTTTGTGCTGCCAATTACTTTGCGGATGCCAATTTCTTTTGCCCTGCGTGCAGATCGGGCAGTGGTAAGGTTCATGTAGTTAATGCTTGCAATCAGCATCATAAAAAAGGCTACGGCGCTGAATATCCAGATGTACGACATGCTTCCAAGTTCTTCCGGCTCATGCTCCAGTTTTGAATGCAAATGAATTGCCGTTATCGGCTGTACGCCATAATGCATTTTAACATTAAACTGCGCAAAAATCGGCGCCATGTATTTTTCATACATGGGTACCAGTTTCTTATTGAATGCGGCGGCGCTTGTTCCGGGCTTTAGCAATACATAGGTGAAATTGTTGAAATTGCCCCAGTTTTCGCCTCCGTACTGGTTTTTGGGTAACGACACCCAGGAGATGAGCATATCAAAACGGAGGTGAGAATTTTGAGGAACATCTTCAATGACGCCGGTTACTTTATATACATCATACACGGTACGGAGGGTTTTGCCGACAGCAGGATTGTTTTTTCCAAAATATTTATCAGCGAGTGATTTGGTGAG
>JBQCFO010000643.1:0-2020 GCA_051959055.1 Ginsengibacter sp.
GATGAATCATTACAGGAAATAAAATCTTTGCTGAATGAAAAATATGGTGATAAGAAAATATTATATCAAAATGCCTTTTCCCCGGAAAGCATATCAGAATGGCTTCACCTACTGGATAATGATGTATCTGTTGACAGGCCGTCATCATTAGAAATAAACTACGACACATACGGCGAAGGAGAAAGCAAACTTGCCTGGTATGACCAGGAAATTGAAATTTGCAGCAGTCAAAACAATGCCGTCCGCGAGGCAATTAATATAATAGAAGGAATTTATAAAAAAATCCGTTCCAACAATTATTCAATCGGACATTTGAAATTTTTATTGAACGGTAAAACCAAAATAAGTTTCACGGCTACAACGCCTGAGGAAATAGGTGAGAATATAAAAGGCCAAAAAGCCGCTTTTGCCACTTTATTGATCAATGCAAGAGTTCAGACGAGCCCCGAAAATCTTTCGACGCTTATGCCAGGAGTTTTAAGAGCGGCAGAGTTGAAATTTCATTGTAAAATCATAGTGAAAAGTATGGCCTCTTTTCAGCCGGGTTATCCCATACCAACGCATAGAATGTAGTTTGAAATAAATCAATTGAATTGAGAGGAATGATTACCTTTAAATAGCAAATGAACTTTAAAGTAAAATTAAATTGTGAGCCAAATGGATTTACATCTTCAAAATAAAATAATCATTGTAACCGGAGGAGCAAGCGGAATAGGAGAGAGCATATCGAAGAAGTTGGCAGAAGAAAGGGCAATCCCATGTATTCTTGATCATAGTGAAAAAAAAATGGAGAATGTAGTTAATGAAATCCGGCACGAGTATGGAATAAATGCTTTTTCAGTTTCTACTGAATTGACTGATCCGGTTGCTTGCCAAAATTCGGTAGATAAAATCCTTTTAAAATTTGGAACAATTGATGGGCTTGTTAATAATGCAGGTCTTAATGATGGAGTTGGACTCGAAAATGGCAATTATGAAAAATTTATTTCCTCACTTGATAGAAATGTTGTCCATTATTATACTATCGCAAACTGTGCGTTGTCAGCATTAAAAGAATCAAAAGGATCTATTGTTAATATTTGCTCAAAGACTGCAATTACCGGACAGGGTGGAACATCCGGATATGCTGCTGCTAATGGAGAAAGAATTGAATTAAGTAAAGAATGGGCAGTTGAGCTTGCTTCTTTTGGAATAAATGTAAATGCAGTAGTAGTTGCTGAATGCTGGACTCCCCAATATGAATGGTGGATCAATCAACAAGCAAATCCTGAAGAAAAATTAATAGAAATAACATCCAAAATACCTTTGGGCAATAGAATGACTACCTCAAAAGAGGTTGCTGACACAGTATTATTTTTATTGTCTGCGAATTCTAAAGCCATAAATGGTCAATTATTTTTTGTAGATGGAGGCTATGTGTTTTTGGACAGAAATATTAAAGTCGGGACCAGTGATGAGTAATAAAGGATTGCATGAAATAGAAATAGTGTCTCTGGTAAGGACGACTAAATAAAAGCACGATTCGAACGGCAAATCATAAGAATCTCAAAGATATAAACCCGTTCGGTATGGAATGGGTTCCTCCAAAATTCATCATAGTGAACCTTAAAAACTTTAGCGCAGTATAACCTTTTTATTGTTTGAAATTAAATTACAAACAATAAGATAAACTTGCTTACTGTACTACCGGAAATTGGGCTATTCGAAGTGCCGTGCACCCGTAAGGGATCAGTGTAATCGTTTCTGTAGGTTGTTCTTTCAAATACCGAATTGGGCTATAAGGTAGTGGTCCTGACGTTTCGTTGTACAATTGCCATTCGGGTATCCGCTTTGCTTTTGCCTTTATCTCGATAGGAGCATTGTTTATATTCCAGGGATAACCTGAAGGCTTACCTTTAAAATTTACTTCAAAAGAGTCTGAAGGGTTATTTATCATTTCTTCCAGTAACCCATAATTCCAGGGAGTCTTAGGATGAACTTCTCTATAATCGCCGTACCTATCGGTTGCTCTTACTTTCTT
>JBQCFO010000644.1:0-6638 GCA_051959055.1 Ginsengibacter sp.
TTTGCGCCGTAAGTGCCGCTGTACTTTGTTCCAAATTTTATCGGGAAAAAAGTACCGGGAGTACCTCCGGCAAACTCAGCAGGGACAAGCTGTGTAGGAATGGAAAGGTAATCAACAAAGGAAACCGTTCCATTAACCTGAGGTAATGCTGCTGAAGTAACCTGTTTATTTTGCTGTTCCTGCAGTTTGATATCGAGTAATGCATTTTTAACCTGCACCGCATTTTTCAATGCATAATCCACCGCTTCTTTCGCGGTAAAAGAATGGACTTCTGAGGGCGCTTTTTGCTGTGCATTTGCCGGAAAGCAAAAACCACTCACGAACGTCGCTAAAGTAAATTTGATGAGCCTTGTTTTCATTGTACGTTGTTTTTCACCCGGTTATTTCCGGGTCTTTCTTTTTGATACTTTGTAATTAACTTATAACCTTTTGGCGTTACCATTCCGAATAGAAAAAATTCTATCAATTGCTTGTGGAGGAAAGCCATCTGAAATTGCTTGTGAGGAAACAGTTCCTCGCTGAAAGGAAGAATTACGCATTCCAGGCGAATTTTAGCAATAATATCCGTATCCATTTCCGGCCGGTATAATTCTTCTGATTTTCCTCTTTCAATATTTTTTTTGATGATGTCAAGAAGAAAATTGTATTTAAATTCTTTAAACTTTTTGAAGGTAGCGGGATGGTTTCTTTCGATGTCAAATAAAATGGTAGAGTTCATATTGTCGAACATAGATTCCAAACTTTCCATTGCCAGAAATACTTCGTGGATGGCGTTTTGTGAATTTTCCCTGCTGCTCAGGCAAAACTGTTTATTAAAATTCAGTATGTCGGCAATTACGGCATCCACTAAATCATTTTTATCTGAATAACATTGATAAATTGTTTTTTTTGAAACGCCAAGCTGTGAAGCAATCTCATCCATCGTTACAGATTTTACTCCGTATCGCCGGTAAAGTTCATCCGCTTTCTGTTTGATTCTCTCTTTTAATTCCATAACGGCGGCAAAACTAAGGAAACTTTTTACGTTACCAAAGTTTCCAAAAATTTTTTTTATGAAAATTAAAATTCCAGGGATAAGCGGCGGGAAGAATGAAGAAGTGAGAAATTTAGAATGAAGAATGAAGAATGAAGTGAGATATCATTCTAATTTTCAGTAAAGGAACAAAAAAGGCAAAATTATATTTTGTTTTGCTGAGTAAAAACTTATGCTTCATATTGTTGGATTGGTAAATGGTATGTGATTAGATTGTTTGTTATGGTGTCATATAAACTATTGGATAATTTGCTAAAATTTGCTTCAAATGCGAAAATCTGATTCAACAATTTATCACACAACATCACATTGCATATAAAACAATCTAACAATAAAACCATCCAACAATACAAGCCTGAACAAACAGAAATAAATCTGTTCAGCTAATAATTAAATGATGCAATAATGAAATAATTATTATTCAATCACAAAACCATCAGGCAGTATAGCGCCTTTTTTCACCACGACAATGCCATCTTTTACTGTGTATAATTCATGATCATTATTTTCAAGATGTGCGCCCCCCTTGATTCTGACGTTATTTCCAATGCGCACATTTTTATCTATGATTGCATTATTGATATAGCAATTATCACCAACTCCCAATTTTGGAATTCCTTTTTCCGAATCAAAGTCCATCTCTTCAATGGTTTCATAGTAATCGCTTCCCATGATGTAACACCTGAAAACTTTTGTACCATAACCAATTCTTGTTCTGATACCAATCACACAATTTTCAAGACGTTCTGCGTGAATGATAGAACCATCGCCGGCAATGGTATTCAACAAATATGTACCACTAATTTTTGCAGGTGGCAACATTCTTGGACGTGTATAAACTTTCTGCTCGTTGTGAAATAGATTGAAGGGCGGAAGTTCCTGTGTAAGCGCGAGATTCGCTTCAAAGAAAGAAGAAATATTTCCAATGTCAGTCCAGTAACCACCGTATTGATAACTGCAAACATGGTGATCTTTCAATGCAAAAGGAATGATTTCTTTTCCAAAATCAGTGGCGTCTTTTTTCTGATTATCCAAAAGATCAATTAAAACTTCTTTTTTAAAAAGGTAAATACCCATAGAAGCGAGATAATTTCTGCCCATCTTCTGCATATCTTCTTTAGTATCACTGATCCAATCCGGAAGTAAATCCAGTCCCGGCTTTTCTATAAACGAAATTATGTTGTTCTCCTCATCAGATTTCAAAATTCCAAATTCTGTCGCTTCTTTTTGTGTAACCGGAATAGTGGCGATGGTAATATCAGCATCATCTTTGGCGTGCGTACGAAACATATTTCCAAAATCCATTTGATACAACTGGTCGCCGGATAAAATCAGTACATGATCGTATTCGAGGGTCGCAAGATAGCGCAATGACTGGCGCACGGCATCTGCAGTTCCCTGAAACCATTCCGAACTTTCGGGCGTTTGTTCTGCGGCAAGAATATCCACAAATCCACTACTGAAATTGCTGAACTGATATGTGTTTTTTATATGCTTATTTAGTGAAGCAGAATTAAACTGAGTAAGCACAAAAATCCTGTTGATGTTGGAGTTGATACAATTCGAAATAGGAATATCCACCAAACGGTATTTGCCTGCGATAGGCACGGCGGGTTTACTTCTGTGGCGCGTGAGCGGGTATAACCTGGAACCTGCGCCACCACCAAGTATTACTGCAATTACTGATTTGCTGATCCACATATTTGTTTGCATTTTATGTTAAGTTTTTAATTGAAGTTTAACAAGGCTCAAAGCCCGGGGCTCAAGGCTCAACGTTCTGCCTTCAGCTTGCAGCCTTCACGCCCGATACAAATTCATATAAATCTCCGTACTTTTTTCCCAACTGTGATCTATCTGCATGATCTGCTCTATAATTTGATTCATTTTTTGAGTTTGTTCATACAATTCGGTAGCGCGATAAACCGCATGACAAATATCACCAACAGAAGCGGTATTAAAACAAATGCCAAAACCATCCGGTTCTCCATAATCTTTTACGGTGTCTTTCAAACCTCCTGTGCGCCTGACGATCGGAATGGTTCCATATCGCAGCGCATACAACTGGTTCAATCCGCACGGTTCTACCCTGCTCGGCATCAGTAAAAAATCAGCGCCTGCATACATTTCATGGCTTAGTTTTTCATTGTAGCCGATTTGAGTATTGTAATATCCAAAGAGGTGAATGTGCAAATGACTTAATTGATATTCGATATAAGGATCGCCACTTCCAAGTACCAAAAAATTCATTTTTCCTTCCATGAAATAAATAGAATCGCCGATTGCCTGGGGCAATAAATCCGCTGCTTTTTCCCCAACAAGCCTTCCGATAAAAATTATCAGTGGTTTGTTTTCCTCCAGGTTAAAGCGCGCACACAATTCTTTTTTATTTGCCCGTTTTTTTTCAACGAAATCATTCAAACCATATTTTTCATCGAGGTACTTATCGGTTTCCGGATTCCATACTTCCACATCAATCCCGTTTAAGATGCCAAAACATTTTCCTCTCTCATATTGAAATAAATTTTCCAGCCCGTTTGCTGAATACATTAATTCTTCCAGATAGCCATGACTCACTGTATTTACTTTTGCAGCACATTTGATGCCGCAAGCCAGGCTATTTATGGTATTGTCCCATTCAAGCATTCCCCATTTCCATTTATCCCAATCAGGAATGTAATTTGATTTGCTCCAATCCATCCAGCCCTGGTACTGTGCGTTATGAATCGTAAGAATTGTTTTAATAGAAGATAAATTTTTATAAGCAAAACAATTTTGCATCATAAAAGGAACAAGGGCAGCCTGATGATCATGCACATGCACAATGTCGGGATGATGATGCCATTTGCTCATCCAATCTACCACAGCAATCTGGAAAGCGACGAAGCGTTCGATATCATCGTCGTAGCCATAAATTTTTTCACGATCCAGCAAACCATTGATATCAACAAGGTATAAATCGAAGCCGAGAACATTAGCTGCTTCTCTGATGATGGTATATTCAAACCAATATGGCGCCATTCCAAAAGCGCCTTTGTGAACTACTTCAAACTGATGATTGTATAAAAATTTAGTACGGTACATAGGCATCACCACTTTGGCAATATGCCCCAGTCTGTTTTGATATTTAGGCAAAGCGCCTACCACATCGCCCAGTCCACCAGCCTTTGCCATTGGGTAGCATTCCGCACTTACATGAATTATTTCCATACAAATTAATTAGCGTTTCAAATTAAGCATCATTTTTCTGAATAAAAAATTATTAATAAAAATGGCGTGTGTTGAAAAAATCTTTTATTTTCATCGTTAATTTACATTCTAAAACTAAAATTTCAATGGCTACTCCTTCCATCAATTTATCAAAACCGAAAACTGTTACAACCGGAAAATTGCAACCCACTAATTATGGCGCTTTAAGCACTTTAGTAGTAGTGTTTTTTTTCTGGGGTTTTATTGCAGCTGGCAACAGTGTATTTATTCCTTTTTGTAAACATTATTTTCACCTCGATCAATTTCAAAGCCAGTTAATTGACTTTGCTTTTTATCTTGCTTATTATATCGGTGCACTTGTACTCTTTGCATACGGATCGTTTGGAGGAAAAGATTTGGTTGCCAAATGGGGATATAAAAAAAGTATTGTGTACGGATTATTATTTTCCGCAATCGGCGCTGTAGCTATGATCATTGCTGTCAATGCAGATGCATTTGTCGGAATGCTGGCTGGTTTGTTTATTGTTGCTCTTGGCTTCTCATTGCAGCAAACCGCCGCACAGCCTTTTGCAATTGTGCTTGGGGATCCTTCTACAGGAAATAGCCGTGTAAATCTTGGCGGTGGTGTCAATTCTTTTGGTACGATGATCGGACCATTGGTTGTTGCTTTCGCTTTGTTTGGAACAACTGCAGCTATCACTGATGAACAAATCGCCGGATTAAGCCTCAGTAAAGTAATTGTTTTATACAGTGGTGTTGGGATCCTTTTCATTGCCGCAGCTATATTATTCCAGTTTTCTAAAAAAGTGCCGCATGGTATTTCTACCGAAAAAACTGAAAAGGCAAATAAGGCTTTGTATTCTTTGCTCATCATGACTGGTCTCCTCATTATCATGTTTGTGCCGGTTTTCAGAAGCTATAAAGTAGATCTGACAAATGCATCCGATGCAGAAAAAATTGCTATGGAAACCTACCGGGTAAAATGGCTTTTTGGCGCACTGGCAGTTGTTGTCCTTACGTTGATCATTTCAAACCTGAGTGCAAAAAGAAATGCCGACGGCTGGGGAGCTATGAAATACCCTCAATTGGTTTTAGGAATGCTTGCCCTGTTTCTGTATGTCGGAACAGAAGTTACGATTGTGAGTAACATCAGCGATTTGCTGAGTCAGCCGGAATTTGGAAGCATTCCATCTTCACAGGCTGCCCTTTATATTTCAATGTATTGGGGAAGCCTGATGATTGGACGATGGGTGGGCTCCATCTCGGCTTTTGAATTTAAACCTGCCACCAAACAATGGCTTACATTTATCGTTCCGATGATTGCATTTGCAATTGTGCTCCTGGTGAATTCGCTTTCGGGGTATGACGTAAATATTCTTTATTACTATATGATTTGTGTTCTCATCCAGGTTGGCGCTTTTTATGTAAGTAAAGACAAGCCCGCAAGAATGCTGATGATCTTTGGACTGCTGGGTGTAACAGCGATGGCTATTGGCCTGGCAACAACGGGAAAAGTTGCGATTTATGCCTTTATCAGCGGCGGATTATTTTGTTCCATCATGTGGCCCGCTATTTTTACTTTATCCGTTGCCGGTCTGGGAAAATATACCACACAGGGCTCGGCATTTTTAATTATGATGATTCTGGGCGGTGGTGTTATTCCGCCAATCCAGGGAAAACTGGCAGATTTTCTTGAATCAAGAAATACGGTAGTTGGTTCCGGAATTCATGAATCTTACTGGATCCCATTGATATGCTATGCGTACATTACCTTCTTTGCGTTTTTTGTAAAAGGTGTTTTGAAAAGACAGGGAATTGATTTTGAAAATCCTGCAGAAGTTGAAGATGTTGTTGAACCAACTTCACCTGAGGGCGGATTTAATGTGCCGGGAAATTAGAAATTTACAATATTTCTTTGTTTACTGATTCTATACCGGTTCACGAAAACGTGAACCGGTTTTTTTATGACCTGTCTTTATTTCTGCTCAGTTAAGCACTATTTAAAACGGCCTCGTATTCTGCAAACCGTTGTTCGTGTATTGGTTTAATAAAAGGTTCAGTATTAAAATAAAAAAGCAAACAAGGACTGATGTTTTGTATTTTTCGACATATTCATACTTTATTAATTCGCCGTTGTTTATTCTTTGCTTGATTTTATTGTGATAGGGGTACATTTTTGTCTTATTTTTTCAGAATCAGGAAAATACAAAAACCACTTATTTCTTTGTTTACTGCTACCATTCACCATTCAATATTCATCATTCACTATTCACAACCATCATCTCTTTTCAATCGATCCTGTTTTTTTGTTTTTTACAATAAACTTTTTTTCACCTGTGGGAAGTGTTTCTTCCTTTATCAGGTAATAATCTTCATCATAACTGATCAATTGCTTTTC
>JBQCFO010000645.1:0-7795 GCA_051959055.1 Ginsengibacter sp.
CCCGAAATAGGAGTTCCGGTATTATCCTGAACAACACCGGAAATGACGTAGAGATTCTGAGCCTCTGCCAAATTACAGATGGCGCATAAAAAAATCATTAACACCAGAAAGTGCAGTGACTTTTTTTGTGAATTAAAATGCTTCAGCACTGGTTTAAAGAAATTCATATGATAATATTTAAAAAATAAAAAAGATTGTGATTAATTAATAGGATGAGTTGTATAATTTTTCCATATTTACTAAGGGCCGGAACCTTTAGCAGCATATAATTTTTTTTCACGCTTTCTTTTCCAATACTTTTCGATATCCTCTAAAGATTTTCCTTTCGTTTCAGGAATTAATTTCCAGGTGATCCATAAAGCCGGCGCACATAGAATGGCAAACGTCCAGAAGGTGGCAGGAGGACCCCAGCTTTCACTTTTCAACATTAATGGAGTTAACTGGCCTACGAAAAAATTAGCAATCCAAAGTGATAAAGTGGCCAAAGACATCGCACGTCCACGGATTGCATTGGGGAATATTTCACTGATGATGATCCAGCTTACCGGGCCAAAAGAAAAAGCAAAACATGCGATAAACAATAAGATGAAAATTAATATCCAAGGACCTTGAATTGTATTAAAGTGAAATAAAAATCCAATGACTATAAGAGAAATAACTGCGCCGGAGATACCTAAAATCAAAAGTGGTTTCCTACCCCACTTATCGACGGTGAAAATGGCCACGAAAGTGAATAATACATTTATGATACCAATGGTAACTTGTCCGCCTAATGCTGCTCCCAGAGAAAAACCTGCTTTATCAAGAATAGAAGGGCCAAAATAAATGATGGCATTTATCCCTGATAACTGTGAAAGAAACGGGAGTGTTAATCCTACGATTAATGCAACTTTATACACTGGAGAAAAAAGTTCTTTTAGGTTGCCCGATTCTCCTTTTGTACTTTCCTTTATTTCCTGCGCCTCCTGCTGCGCAGCTTCAACTGAATTTATTTTCTGTAAATACTTTAAAGCTTTATCTTCTTTTCCATTCACTAATAACCATCTTGGAGATTCAGGAACCATAAACAAAAAGGCCAGGAAAATGAAAGCAGGAATTACCCCAATTCCAATCATCGAACGCCAAACATCCTGTGTGATGATATAATGAAACCAGCCGTCAAATGTTTCGGCTAAAGAAACCTTTAGGAGATAAGCATTTGTAAAATAAGCAGAAACAATTCCCAAAGTTATCGCCAACTGATATAAAGTAACCATTCTACCTCTATAACTCGAGGGAGAGAACTCAGCGATATATAGCGGACATACCATAGATGCCACCCCAATTCCTAAGCCGCCAACAAGACGAAACGAAATTAACAGAGAAGAATTGGTTGCCAGCATACACCCAATGGCTGAAATAAAAAATAATGAAGCAGATAAGACCATTATCTGTTTCCGGCCATACCTGTCACTTAATTTTCCGGCAGCAGAGACTCCAATTATACAACCTAATAAAGCTGAACTCACAAACCAACCTTCCATCAATAAACTGAAATGAAAATCCTTCGACACAAATTCGAGAACACCTGATATTACGGCCGTGTCAAATCCAAAAAGAAATCCTCCTAAAGCAGCAATGAAGCAAATAAGGAAAAAATATTTCTTATTTAGAATCGTTTGTTTTTGATTCATATGGATAATTGTTAAATTAAAAGATTAAGTGCAATATTTTTTTAAGTTCAAAATCTTAAATCCAATTGTTCATATTAATTCTTCTACCCTATCTGCTTGTCTTAAAAATAGTAATCTCAATTATTTGTCTGTTTGACGTCTGATAACCATTTCCCGGATGGCTGTTTCATTTCTTTTTTGCTTACTTAACAAATGCCTTTATCACTTTTGCAATTTTGCCACTCTCATTGATTAGTAAATACGATTCAGCAGCGGCCGGAATAATAAAAGTCTCGGCGTAATTAAATCTTCTTTCCGTTCCATCTGTGGTTTTTACAATGATAGATTCGCCCTCTACCAGCATCAATACATGACAGGTATTATGGGTATGTATCGTTGCCTCATTTACAAATTCTATCCGGTCAACATCATAAAAATGCTCTTTATGGGTGGGCAAATGAACCAGGCGGTAACCCTCATTTTCTTCAACCACAGTTGGTAATGAAATAAGTTCTTCCTCCACGCGGCTTCCCTTTCGTTCAAAATCGAGATTATTAAAAGCATGGTCAATATTGATTGGGCGTGGATTTCCTTCCAGGTCGGGCCTTACCCAATCATACATTTTAAAAGTAAAAATGTAAGGCGTTGCACTTATTTCCAGCACAAGATTATTAGCCCCGGAACTATGAATCGTTTGGTTAGGAATCAAAAAGAAATCATGTTTATGAGAAGGATGAGATTGCACATATTCTTCAATATTGATTGGCTGGTTTTTTTCTACGCTTTCTTCAAGCGCCTTCCTAAATTCAGATGGATTTATATTGTCTTTGAAGCCCAGGTAAACCCCTGCGTCATTCTTACAATCCAGTATATAATACGTTTCATCCTGCGTGATCTTTTCGCCAAAATTCTTTTGAATATACGATAAGGACGGGTGGCATTGAATGGATAGATTACCGCCATCAAATGTGTCCAAAAAATCAAACCTTATCGGGAATTCATCGCCAAAACGTTCCGAATCTTTACCTAAAACTTCCTTAGAATTATTTTCCATTAGCCAGTCGAAAGAAATTTCCAGCAAATTCCCATCACTTTCAAACACCAGCCCGTTCTCAGGTGTAATCAATTCAAAGGACCATGCATAATTTATTTCCTCTTTATTTAAAGAAGGAATATGTTCTTTCATCCATTGTCCCCCCCATGCTCCCGCTTCAAACCAGGGTCGCGCCCTGATAATGCTGTGGCTTAATGTTTCTAGTCCTTCCTCAACCGATGGTTTGAAGGCCCATCTTATTTCGTCTTTCCATTGCGCATCGGCAACTATAGCAATTTTATTTTTTATTGCTTTACGATGTTCCTTTAATACTACCCAGTCTACAAAATAAAGATGCTTATAAACGGAAGGCCAATCTGCATTTTTTGAAGCTCCTATATGATTACCAAAACCCGCTCTCAAACGATACTGCACTTCATTTTTCGGAAGATCAACATATACAACAGGCGCTTGCCAGTTACAAAGCGCGGCCCCGGTTCCGATGAATATTACCAAATCATAGCCCTCAACTTTACTATTAACATTTTGCAATGTTTCCGTATCATAAAAATCTTCTAGCCCGAGCCTGGTTTTACTGCCCCAAACGGAATCTTTTTCTCCCAGATAAGGCTTTACCAATTTTTCTATTTTAGTTTCATCTTTAAGAAATGCAGAGGCTTCAAACCATAAAACCTTCTTGTACATTTTCTTAAAACACTTTGCCAGATTTTCCCTGATTACGCTCCAATCGTTTCCATGAAATCCATCAATTATTACTGCCTTACGATTAATCATCCATTTTGAAAGTAATTCGTAATCCGAAAATATTTTTCCACGTCCGAGACTATGGAATGGATATAAATTATACTCTCCTTCTTTTTGCTCAATTGTTTCAATATTTCTTGGTAACAACTCCTGCGTTGATTTACGCCACATCGTTTTATTTATCTTCTTCATATTTTCCATGTCAATATTTTGGAACAATCCAGCCGCACCTGCGATAGCAGATAATTCCATTTTATTAGAGATCTTTAATGGGATAGAAATTCGAAGTTTATCTTTTAACGCCTTAATTAATGAGGGTAAAAACAGATTTGAAGATTGTGCAATACTGCCTCCGATAATAAGGCAATCTGCCTGAAAAGATTGAATCCACGGCGCCAATAATTGAGCTATATTTTCAGACAACTTCAAAAATATATCAATAGCTTTCCTATCATTATCAATCAGGGCTTTGTCTGAAATATCTTTCACGGTTAAGGATTCTCCGGTTATGCGAAAGTATTCATCCATTAACCAACGGGAAGAAATGTAATCTTCTGCTATGCCATTTTTAAACGGACAATTGTAGAGATAACCTCCTTGCGGCACACCATCATCGTTTTGAACAATTTTATTTTCTTTTATAAAACATGCTCCGAGGCCCGTACCCAAGGTGATTGCGATTACATTTGTAAAACCTTTTGCTTCTCCCGATATACATTCACCTAACCCAAAGCAGGATGCATCATTTTCAAAAATGACAGGAAGGTCATATTCGATATTGAGTTGATTTTTTAAAGCTTCTTTTATATTTATTCCGTAGAGCGCATTGTATTTATTTACTCCCTTAATAAGTGAAATTCCTTCCCGATAATCAAAAGGACCTGGCATAGCAATTCCAATACCTTGCAAAACATGCCCCTTTAATTTTCCTAAACAATCATGAATCGCATCGGCCCATTCATTGAAAATAATTTCTGCGCTTTCTGCCGGTGAATGAATTTTCTTTCTGGTAAAAGAATTATCCAATATCGAAGCAGTCTCGCCGGGCTCTACAAGTGCCGATGAAATATGAGATCCTCCAATGTCAACTCCAAGTATCATTTGTCAATATGTATGAACATGTTTAGAATCAAGAAAAAAATTTATATCTTTTTAATGTCAATAGAATAAGTAAACTTGTCAGATCTGTAATATCCGACATTATACTCAGTAGGCCGATCTCCGACATCATATACAAACCTTTCACGAAAAAGAATGGGATCTGACTCTGAAATTTTTAATTTTTTTGCAATTTTTCCTGCCAGCATTGCTTTAATATTCTCTGAAGATCTTTTTACAATAATTCCATACTTTTTTTCTAACATCGTATATAAGGGCATTTGAAAATCATCATTGCTATCAAGCCCGATCCGTGGATGAAAGTAACTTTCAAAATATACAATTGGTTCACCGGATGTCCCCTTGAGTTTTGAAAGTTTCAGCACCCTCCGTCCTTTATCAATATTGAAAAAGGTACTCAAATTTGAATTCGCTAATACCCATTCAATTTTCAATTCCAGATTAATAACCATTATTCCTCTTTCACGCATTTCCTGAGTAAAACTATACCAATGATCTAATCCGGTAGTAAGAGATTTCTTTTGAGCAGCTTTGGTTCCCACACCTTTTTTTCTTACAAGCAATCCTTCATGTTCAAGCCGGTTAGTTGCCTGCCGAATTGTATTTCTTGATACACCCAATCTATTGGCCAATTCAACTTCTTTAGGAAGTAATGTTCCATTCTTAAACTCCGACGAAGTAACCATTTTCCTGATTAGCTCTTCTACCTGAAGGTGAAGAGGTATCTTACTTTCGTGATTAATTTGCAAATCCATCTAACATGTATGAATGTTCAAACATATTAGTTTTTTAATTACCAGCAAAATTTATTTTTGAAAATAATAAAAAGCGCATTTGAATGGGTTATTATAGAGAAATAATCAATTTCAACAGCAAACATCGTTTTTATAACTTTAGCAACAAATACCTTTTTTTAGGATTGAAACCGATCCTGCAATAAAGGAAGGTGAAGCAAATAAAATCTAAACTGCTGTACTTCTCATCTCTAAGAAAACAAAAACGGTATTATTACACCTTGTTGCAATTTTTATTCCCCCTATCTTTAAGGCTTTCCAATTGCTGTTGTCGGATGCTCATTTGAGCCCTAAACTGCTTTTCAGCTATTCTTCTTTAACATGCTTCGATTTTTAAAATTAACTACACTAATTTTTTTAAGTTAATAAAACCGTTCATGCAGATCTGTCGCCAAAATTCTCATTTGCCCCTAACAACAATAACAGAAATTTCGATTCCCTAATATTCAGGATTAATTAGTTAGCCCCTTAAGAATTATGGACTTATTATCATACCTAACGTTATTTTACTTCATACTCCCTGTAAGCTCCAAAATGCGCCAATCTATCCTCGCCCAATTGTTCAGGTATCGGCAAAAAAGGAATGTTTAGTTTTTTAGTTATTTGTTCCCATAAATCAGTGCGGGTATAAGTTTGATGTACTTTTTGAAAAGGAACTGATAGGAGTAAATCTTTCGCTTGCTGAACTTTGCCCTCATCAATTAAAAGCTGTACCCTTCGCTCAATAACCCACTCATCTTTTAAAGCATCTATCTTTGATAACCATTTTTCACGTTCGGCCAGGGTATTTTTTATCCCGGAGCGACGAAGGATCTGATCCCGTTCAATAACAAATTGGGGATGAAGCTGGAGCCATGGTTCATGGATACTGTGGAGAGCATCTACAGCAGCAGAGACATTGCCTGTGAAATTAAGTAGCCGGGCTAACAATGCCTTTGCTACGCCTATATTACTTTCTGAAAGAATATGAATTGATTGTTGCTTTTCATTTCTGCCGGCCAGCCATGTTCCATAATAAAACTTCCACAAATCTGCGATATGCCCGTTCGTTTGTTTTATAGCCCATTTAAAGGCGGCATCCAGATTTTCCATACCCGAAGGAGCCCAAAGTCGTTGATCAAGTTCGGGTGGCGCCGGTAAGCCTTGTTTTTGCTGATAAGCTTTTGAAAGATCCAGCCAAACTTTTAATTCTTTCGATCTTGCCCATTGAAAAAGTGGAATATTTTTCAATGGCCTTATTTTAATTCCAGGAACTTTTAATGAATATATATCCAGGGGTTTATCGCTGGGAAACCAATATGCTGTATGCCATCTCGTTTCCCCAGGTTGTAATTCCAGTTTTATTGATTGATCACCAATAGGCCCTCCCTGGATTTCAAGGTAAGTTTGGTGTTTGGCAGTGCTTAAAACTGACCAGGCGCTGTCATCGCCGTTTCCATAACTCCATAACTTTATTCCAGATGCAATTTTTTCATCTGCGATGTGGTACAATCCTGTTCCAAAAGAAGGGGTGTAAGCGCCAAATGCATTTACATCTTTTGTTTCCCAGAAATATCCGGTCATTTCTTTAATATCTGACTCTGTTTTTGGGCCTTCCTTTACCCAATCTATGGTATCTACTTTTGAAGAATGGGCTAAAACCATGCCTTTGGGAAAGTAAAATTTTGTATCAGCCGCCGATGGCAAAGCCGCATTTGACCATGACATCCAGGGATAGGCTTTGATTCCCGGATTGTGATAAAGAACCCTTTCCGTTAAAAAATTATCATCCCTCCCCAAAGAATATTCTACTGTCCATTGCATTCCAAAACGCAATTCTCTTTCACCACAACTAACATACACCCTGTCTTTTGTGCTGTCTATTTTATATAAAAGCGTTTCATTTTGTGTGGGAGAGTGTGAAATGGGAAAACTAACTTCAATACCACCTGCGACAAAATAAAAACGCGGTAATATTCTTGTGTATCTGACAACGTCAGGCTTATATAAAATCTCTTTACCTGAAGGCTTAAAGAAAATGGAAGTAACCTTTCCTCCAAGATCTGGGCAGATGGTAATTTTTAATTGATCATTTTCAAGTATGACAAATCTATATTTTTTGAGTACAGGCCTGTTAGAGGTTTCCACGTAACTTACATAGGGATATACTCCATTTGGATCAAAAGCAGTCGGAATGGGACCTGCAGGCGTGAGCTCACAGGTAAGCATATAATCTTCAGATTCTGTACAGGACAACTTAGTTTGGGAAAAACAACTGCCTGTTAAGAGGAGCGTAATGAGTACAAGTGAAAAGCGTTTTGTCATCAGTTTATAAATGGTTATTCACGTTTTTGTTTATTAATAGCCGGTCTCCGGTTTATTTAGCGAGCATTTCGCTTAATTGATCCATCATCTTCCTACCTTTTTCAATATCGCCTATCAATTTATCTTCT
>JBQCFO010000646.1:0-3211 GCA_051959055.1 Ginsengibacter sp.
TTTGATCGTGTTCTCACTAACCTTTTACAAATTATTGGATTGATGTACTAATTCATTATATCAAACTTATTAATAAGCTTTTTCATTTCCTGCACTTTTCTTTTCCGTTTTTGGTCTAAAAATTCATAGCCATTCATAAAACTTGTAACCCGATAAATTCCTAATAAACTTTCAATATAATATTTAACTCAACTATGTTCATACTTTTCAGGCAAGTCAACCAGCTTATTTTGCTTTGCACGGAGTAAAATGGATACGATAAAATTTGTGTTAAATGGACTTTTCATTTCTAATTCTAAACCCAGGATCATAAAATTTTGTTGTACATAAAGAAAATTTTAAGCATTTAATAAGTTGATTGAAAATAAATTTTGCCTGTTATTATGTTGTGTTTTCCCGAATTGTTTTTTCAGCAATTCCGTGTCTCCGTGATCATGTAAAAAGTACACTCTGAGGGTATGTGATAAAAGGGTATGTGATACACATGAGTATGTGCCGGTTTCAGTAAAACAAGAACCACCGCAAAGCATCGCTACTGGTTAGTTTCAGCCGATTAATGCCTTTTTAAAAAGGTAATTATAATGTTTGAAGCAGCACTGTAAATCTTATCTTTGTCTAACGGTTGTAAAGAATGTTGTATCTTTTATTTTTAGTTCAATTTCCGTTGTTTGGCAGCGTCAAAAGATCAGGCTTTTTGAAAATTACTTCATAGAAAAAACTGGCATAGAAAACAAACGAACATTCACATAAGCTTAAATATAATTTTTTTGAAAGAGAGGTGGTGTACCTAAGATTTGGGATTGGGCTAAAATAAAAGCAATAGTGTTTTTCTTAATTCAGTCACTTTAAAAATTCACAGTTATGAAAAGAGAACAAACCTCCTTTTTCAGCAACTTTTTTGGTGGTAAAGGCCAATCTTACGAAGGAGGTCAGCCAACACCTGTAATCACTACTTCTTATTCTCAGCCTCATGTTCTTCAACAACGCATGAAGGAAGAAAAACTAACCCATGGTGAAACAGTTACGGCTAACATTTCGCCAGTTCGTTTGGAAACATCATTCGGAAAGATGATCATGTACTTCTGCCCGATGAAGTCCTTAGAGGTGTTGCAAGTCATCAGCAATGGCGATGGTGGAAGCATTCCTTCACAGGTTAAGGTAGAAGGCCTTTCAGTGCCTGCCGAATTAAAATCCGGTATGTACAAGTTGAAGAATGTAACCTTAACATCAAATGGTACCATGCAGGTGAACGCAACTGAAAGTACAGTTTGGGAACGAACAGAAGCCGACACTTTTTAAGCAGTTGACGATTTTTGGCGGTCATTTAATTGATCAGATATTTATTCAACAGGAATTTGTCAAAAGCCGCATGCCTGTAATCAGGTTTGGTTTATGAATCGCTGTTTTTGACAAAATTTATGCTGCCTTCAGCTGCCACAGGTGTCAGGGAAACCATTCGCTTAAAAGGAAAAATAAAACCCTTGCTGTTTATAATGGCAAGGGTTTTTAGTTGCAGAAGTTAAAGCATAGGTTTTCCTTAAATCTAATGCAGTTGTTAGTGTTCTTCCGGGCTTGTATGCCGGAATATTTACTGATTATTTTACCTTCTCCGTAATGTGTCTTCGCAAGGCTTTGTGCAAAGGATATTGCGGTTTTATGTAGCTGGAAGGAATTGAATGAGCTTTTGTGCTCCGATGACCGCAATGTACCTGCTCAAGCGCATGCCATTTCAGGAGACATTGTGGAAAAGAAAAGGGACTAAAGAGTTTATGAAAAGGGATGCCAGGCAGCGGAGTTCTTGTAGGACCTCAAGCCTCAATTGCACAAACCTTTTGCTAGTGGCTGGTGTTAATTCCAATCCACTATTTTTATTACAACATTACCCGTTTTTTGTCCAGATTCAACATATTGGTATGCATCTACAATTTGGTCCAACTTATAGTGCCTGTCAATTATAGGTTTGTATTCACCTTTTTGAACAAGTTCTTTTAAAAATATTACATCCTGTTTAGTAATAGATGGAATTGGAAATAAAAGTTTTTTGCCACCCCAAAGTGGTGTTGTCAGTGCAAAAAATATATTCTCTCCGTTTTTGCCTAATTCAGTTGAAATGTAAATTCCTTTTTCAGTTAGTAATGGCTTGCATTGCCCAAATGAACTCTTACCTACCGCGTCAAAAATAAAATGAAATTTTGTTGCTGTCTTTGTGAAATCTTGTGTTTGATAATCAATAACAACATCTGCACCAAGAGATTTTATCAGTTCTACATTTTTAGTATTACAAACTGCTGTAATGGTTGTTCCAAAGTGTTTTAATAATTGTACAGCTGCAGAACCAATGGCACCTGTTGCTCCATACACTAAAACATTCTGTCCGCGTTCAATCTTTGCAGCTCTAATATCCACTAAGGCATAATGTGCTCCTTCCGTAAGAGCTGCTGCTTCATCAAAGCTTAAGTCGTCAGGCATAGTGGTAACCGCATCTGTTTCAGCAATGGTTAAATACTCTCCATGGCCACCGCAGGTTTTGTCATTATACCCAAAAACTTTATCACCTTTCCTGAATGTGGTGACACTCTTTCCAATATCTTCAATTATACCTGCAAACTCACAACCTAATATTTGATATTTTGGTCGTAAAAGTCCACTCCAAAATCGTGAAATAAAATATTCCGCACTACGGAAACCAGAGTCAGTTCGGTTTACTGTGGTTGAATAGACCTTTATTAATACTTCGTTATCTTTTGGAAAAGGTTTAGTAACCTCCATTAATTTGGCAACTTCCGGGGGGCCATATTTTGTATAAACAATTGCTTTCATTTTACTAACTAATCTGGTGGTATTGGGTGGTGTGGCGCACTCGCCACTAGCCGAAGATAAGATTTGTTGCTGATGGAATTCCTGTCCGGGTGGAGCAAAAGTTTATTTCTTTGTTGGTGTTCCACAATCAGGAGTGCCGCAGTTGGGTGTTGCGCATGGCTTTGAAGCGATGGCCTCACCAACGGCCCAATTTCATGTACTCATTCTGTTACTTTTATTCTGCGTAGTGAGTTACAAAACCCCAATTTTTTACACCTGTTTCGTAAAATCCCGCAGTTGAATACTTATATTCTTCATTCTCCGAAATGTCTCTTCGCAAGGCTTTGTGCACAGAAAGGACATTGCGGTTTCATCTTGCTGGTTTCGATAAATCCATATCTCTCAATTCCAT
>JBQCFO010000647.1:0-4332 GCA_051959055.1 Ginsengibacter sp.
AGCACCCATTTTCGTTGGAAAAACAGCAAATGGCGCAATGATAAAACTGAAAAACGGACCGTATAAATAGGAACCCAGATTTTTTGTGGGATCTACAAAATACAAGTTGATCTGATGAGTTGTATTCCAAAAAGCATTTTCAAAAATCAGGTAATTTCCGATACTATTATTGCCAAGTTTTATTTTTAATACAACACCAATCGTGGCAAGAAAAAACCAAAAAATAGCTGCTAAAGAAACAGTTGTGTTGAAGATTTTAAAATCCTTTGTAAGCAGGTTCATCCAATTGTGAAATTGCGTCAAAAATATAAATAAAATTTTAAAGCATATAGAGTCAAAAAAAAAATAAAAACAACCACAGCAAAAATATTCTGATAAGCAAAAAATAATTTTGAAGCCTTTCATTTAGATTTGCATTCCACTGCTAAAATCCCGAATCAGTATTGAATACACATGAAAGCAATTCTACTCACTTTCGATATTGAAGAATTTGACATTCCTATTGAATATGGTATTCCAATATCTATGGAAGAACAAATGACTGTAGGTAAAGAAGGCGTGGATATCATAGGTGAAGTTTTACAAAATCCTGCAATCAACTGCACCCTTTTTACAACAGCAAATTTTGCTTTAAAGTTTCCGTCCATGATAGCCAGTCTTTCTATAAAACATGAAATAGCATCGCATACTTACTTTCATTCTTCTTTTGAGGAGGCAGATCTTAAAAATTCACGTGAGGTGTTAGAAAATATTATTTCTGCAAAAGTTTATGGAATGAGAATGCCTAGGATGAAAAAAATAAATCCCGGCTTCGTAAAAGAAGCCGGTTATACTTATGATTCCTCTATAAATCCAACATGGATACCCGGGCGTTATAATAATCTAAAACTGCCGCGTACTTTTTATTTTGAAAACGGCATTGTCAAAGTGCCAGTCTCGGTTTCAGCCAATTTTCGAATTCCATTATTTTGGCTCGCGTTTAAAAATTTTCCTTATACTTATTTCAAAACAATTGCCCTTCAAACTTTACAAAAAGATGGCTATCTATCTCTATATTTTCATCCATGGGAATTTGTTGATTTAAGTAATTATAAACTGCCATTGATGGTTAAAAGAAAATCGGGAGTAGAATTACTGGAAAAGTTGATGAGCTTAATTGCAGACTTAAAAAATGAAGGAGAATTTATGTGCATAAACAACTTTTTGGAAAGCCGCCAAATCTAATTGTTTGGGCAACCATTCATTTGGACAATACTATTCAGTAAACAAATAAATAATAGCAATTCCTGTTTTCAATTAGTGAATTACGCTTTCATGAAATTTATCTATTTGCGCCATCACTTTTGACCATGCCAATTTGGTATATTGAAATGCGGCAAAATGCCTTTTCACATTATTGCGGTAATGAAATAGTTCATGCCGGATTTGTTCAAAATGATTTGTATGAAAATATCTGCACAATTTTGGAATGGTCAATTCTAATTTTTCTTCTACATCCTGCATGATCTTTTCATATTCATCGCGCTGTGTGATATAGACCATCAACGGCTTATAGCGAATCCATCCAATGGCTGCATTTGAAAATCTTTTTACAATTGCCGCCGAACTTGCATCAACCGGTTCTAAAACATTTGGCAGAATTCCATTTAAAATATTTTTATAAGTTAAAAAACCATCATGGAATGTATAACAGGGAACTTTTAAAACTTTCATATTAGTAAGGGAAGTGCTCATAAACGTATCCTCACCGCGTGCTCCAGGTGGATTATAGAAAGGCGGCAAATTTTTGATGTTGTGCAAATTGAAACAAAGATTAGCACCCGAAATAAACTTCATTCCATTGATTTCCTTTACTTCTTCTATGATGGATTTATTAATAATATCCGGATTTGCATAAGTAACGCCTTTGTTGTCAATAATGGTCTTTTTTACCACATCCCAGGAAATAATTTCGTTACTGATGGCTTCAATAAATAATTTAAAGTCATTTTCAGTCAACACGTCATTAAATGGAATAAAGGGAATAGGTGAAATGTAGCCGCAATGATGGCCATGTGTAATATCAGCATCAGGATTATATTTTAAATGTGTAGCCAAAACACTTTGCCCCATCCAGATAAGATTTTCATATTCATTCTTCATGGTTGCCACAGGATACTCATCATCATCCAAAAACATGAGACTGTCCATCTTGTTTTTCTTAGCAAAATAAACAACAGCATTTCTTTTTTTTGCATATCCTTCACCAAAAAGCAGTTCCGACTCCTCACGGTTTATAATACCACTTTCTTCCAAAATTTTACGTTCTTCTTCTATAGATGCTTTTCCATAATAACGGATAGAATGAACCATTTCCGCTAATTCAGGATCAATGTTTTTATAGTCGCTTAATTCAGTTTTGTGATATTTTAAATCATAAGCTACCAGTAAATGCAGCCGTATATCTTTATTCAAAAGTAATCCGTGCTCCACCCAATTATTGATGTATGAAGTAAGCACATTTTTAAAATGTTTTCTTCCGGTAACAAAGCCAATTCCTATATCTAAAGCCATAAATAAAATTAAAATGAGGGCAACTAATGTAATAAAAAAATTTCAGAAGCAGCAGGAGTGCAAGGTTTCAGTCGTCAGCAAACAAACAAATAAACGGATTTTCTATTCTGCAATTTTAACATTTTCAAATTTCCACATTTTGCTTATTCCCTTTTCGCGCTTTCAAATTTCCTGGTTTCCTTATTTTCTTATACAAGCTTTATTGGAGCTTTCATAGATTTTAATCTACAAAACATAAATCTGGAGTATTTGTCTGTTTACTGAACCCAATCACATTCGCACATTAGCACATCAAACACTCACGTTAAAATCTCTCAACGCATCATTCAAACTTGTTTTTTTATCCGTACTTTCTTTTCTTTTTCCAATGATTAAAGCGCAGCTTACATTGTATTCGCCGGCGGGAAATTTCTTCGGATAAGTTCCGGGAATTACCACGCTTCTTGCCGCAATCACACCTTTTGTTTCGATCGGTTCATTTCCGCTGACATCAATGATTTTTGTTGATTGTGTGAGTACCACATTTGCACCAAGCACCGCTTCTTTTTCTACCCTCACTCCTTCTACAACAATGCAGCGGCTGCCAATAAAACAACCATCTTCAATAATTACAGGGCTCGCCTGCAAGGGTTCTAATACGCCGCCGACACCTACGCCGCCACTGAGATGAACATACTTTCCAATCTGCGCGCAACTGCCAACTGTGGCCCACGTATCCACCATCGTTCCTTCATCTACATAAGCGCCAATGTTTACATAGCTTGGCATTAATACCACATTTTTTGCGAGGTAACTTCCATAACGCGCAATAGCATGAGGAACCGCGCGAACTCCCAGATCTTTATAATTTTTCTTCAACTTCATTTTATCATAAAACTCAAAAGGTGGCAAGGAATATGTTTCCATTTTTTGAATTCCAAAATATAAAAGAATCGCCTGTTTTACCCATTCATTTACTTTCCATGAATCTTCAGGTTCCTTATTAAAAGAAGTGGCGTGAACCGGCTCCGCTGTTCGTAAAACACCTTCATCTACTTTGTCAATCACATTGCGGACTGCATCTGTATAAGTTTCATCTTTCAGCAATTCCCTGTTGTTCCAAACTTCCTTGATCATTTTTTCTAAGTCCATGTTTGAATTTTTTTTTTTGCAAATATAATTAAGGGACAATGAAAGCATTTCGGAAAAGGAAATACGATTCGTGTTTATTTCTTTGTTTACTGAAATGGTTATGTGAAAGTTGGCTATTTTTGAAGGCTTTAAATTATGGTAAAAAAGAGAAGAGGATCAAATTAAAATGAAAATAAGCGGATTTACTTTTACTAAAAATGCAACTAAACTTTATTATCCGGTTAAAGCTTCTATAGAATCGTTGCTTCCACTGGTTGATGAATTTATTGTTGCGCTTGCTGATGGTGATGAAGACGACTCCACAGAAGAGGAAATCCGAAGCATTCAGTCAGACAAAATTAAAATTATACACACGCGTTGGGATTTGGAAAAATATCCAAATGGCCAGGAGTACGCGCATCAAACGGACATTGCAAAAGCTGCGTGCACAGGAGATTGGCTGTTTTATATTCAAAGCGATGAAGTGGTTCATGAAAAATATTTACCGGTTATAAAAGAAAATTGTGAAAAATTTTTGAACGACAAAGAAGTGGAAGGGTTTCTTTTTAAATACAAACATTTCTGGGGTGATTATGATCATTACCTGGTGTCACATGCATGGTATCCACGGGAAATCCGGATTATCAGAAATGATGCTGAAATTCACTC
>JBQCFO010000648.1:0-6224 GCA_051959055.1 Ginsengibacter sp.
AAAGTTTTTTATTTCCGAAAACCTTTGTAATTTTTTTTGCGCCATAGCGGGCAAATTTAGGTTTCATTTTGAAGTTGATCGCATAAAATATAAAATGGAATTAAAGTGGCAAAGGAAAATTTAAAAATTAATTTTACAAAAAGCCACTTACTTCGTATTTAGCATTTTCCAAAGATATTCATCTGTATA
Source organism: Ginsengibacter sp. (assembly GCA_051959055.1). Taxonomy (GTDB): domain Bacteria; phylum Bacteroidota; class Bacteroidia; order Chitinophagales; family Chitinophagaceae; genus Ginsengibacter. Next base: position 190 of record JBQCFO010000648.1, read on the forward strand.
TCTCTTCTCATTCCGGAAAAAGAAACAAAAAAAATAAAGTAATAAGGTTTGATTCATTTGGTGCGGAAATATTACTAAGGTAATAAGGTTCAAATTAAAATAAGCTTATATGATTGCCAAAGAAGAGCACCTTATTACCTTAGTAACTCAGAATCATAAAAATCTCTGTTACCTTATTACCTCATTTATGTACAAAGTCAGAAAGAACCATTCTATTATTAACAGCGATTACTAATAATGTTTTAATAAAGCCAGAGTTAGAAAAAGCATTTAACCTCTTCCTTTCTTTTTTAACCTTTTTCTTTTACCGACACATTTCAAGTCTTTACCGATATTTTAATCATGAAAACCTATTGCTGCTTCTGAACCAAAAAACGCCTCTCTAAATTTGTATTATTAATTCTAAAATTAAAATCAAAAAAATAACTATAATGGAACAGAATAATTTTGAAAGACAAAGAATAAACAGTGGTTCACGAATATGGAGTGGTTTGTTTTTATTGTCAGCAGGTTTTCTTTTGCTGGCTTATAAAATGGGTGCACCAATTCCATCCTGGATTTTTACCTGGCCGGTGTTGTTAATCGTAATTGGCTTGTTTGTAGGTATCAAAAGCAAATTTCACAATCCCGGGTCTTTTATTATGATTTTGATCGGCGCTATTTTTTTTGTAGATCAATCTATTCCCGGAATCGATTTTCACAATTATATCATACCCGCGATTTTAATAGGAATTGGCGTGATGTTTCTTTTGAGACCAAGAGGAAGCAGATGCAGCAGGCACGATCGCTGGCAGAGGAAACTCGATAGAATGAATGGCAGGTTTGGAAATGCTCAGCAAAATTTTGAAAATAATTCAAATGCTTCATCCACAGTTAATGAAGTATTCAATGACAACGCCGAATATCTCGATGTAGTGTCTGTATTTGGTGGGATTAAAAAAAATGTACAGTCTAAAAACTTTAAAGGTGGTGAAGTAGTGAGCTTTATGGGCGGTTCAGAAATAAATTTTATGCAGGCAGATATTCAACATCCGGTAGACCTGGAAGTAAACAATGTGTTTGGCGGCACTAAATTGATTATTCCTTCGAACTGGGACGTGAAAAGTGAAATATCGGCGGTCTTTGGCGGCGTGGATGATAAACGCAATTTTCAAAACAGCATTCCCGATTCTAATAAAATCATCCGCCTGAAAGGTTCCTGCGTCTTTGGCGGTATTGAAGTAACCAATTATTAAAATATTAAAATATAATCGTTCATTCTAAATTCAGCTATATGAAGTGGTATCTTGCAAAAATTGTTTACAGAATCATTTGCGGTGATGGAAATCATACCGCACAGTTTGATGAACAACTAAGGCTTATCGAAGCCGAGGATGACATGCATGCTTTCCAAAAAGCGCGTATCATGGGCGATAACGAAGAAGATAATTTTTTGAATGATAAGAATAAGCCGGTTCATTGGAAATTTATAGATGTATCAGAGTTGCACCCATTGGATAATCTGATAGATGGGGTGGAACTGTACTCCAAAATTTGTGAAGAAGAAAACGTAAATGATTATATAAGGAGTATAAATAACCGCGCAAAATATTTGCATGAAAGATGTTTGCAGAAGACATTTCAAATGAATTAAAAAAAACCGGAAGTTTGGCCAATTCCATTTTATCTGACAAACGTTTACGTTATTTTTTTACTGTATGGTGGCTGCTTTGCACCATCCTGCAATACATTATGTTGAAGCAATTAAGCATTGACCAAACTCACGCCATTACCGACAGCATTGTAAGCAATATTATTCTTGCCTTTTGTTGTTTTTTTATCAGCAACAATATGAAATATTATCTGCCCCGGCAGGAAAAATACTGGTATATACTTGTAATAAGTTTAACACTTAGTTTCCTTTGGATGCTGGCACAGCAAGGCGTATTGTGGATGCTATTTGCAAAAGGAGATCGATATACAGAAGTAATCCGTTCTACATGGGCAATCAGGTTTGGCGCTGGATTTTTATTAATCAGCAGCATGAGCATGTTTAGTTTATTGTGGTACAGCCAGCAGGACCAGAAAGAAATAAACAGCCGTAAAACGGAAGCGGAAAAACTGGCCAAAGAAGCGGAATTATTCAAACTGCGTCAGCAATTGCAACCGCATTTTTTATTCAATAGTTTGAATTCCATCAGTGCCCTTACCGGATTTGATCCTGAAAAGGCGCGTCACATGATTCAGCAACTGAGTGAGTTTTTGCGGGGTACTTTAAGAAAAGATGAGCACCAATGGAACACGCTGGAAGAAGAATTAAAATATTTGCAACTTTACCTGGATATCGAAAAAGTAAGATTTGGCCACAGGCTGCAAACGGAAATTATTTACCAGGATGATGTTCTTCCTTTTAAACTGCCGGCCTTACTGCTACAGCCAGTTGTAGAGAATGCGATAAAGTTTGGTTTGTATGACACGATTGGGAATGTGATCATTAAAATTTCGGTAATAACAGAAGATGGACATCTAAAAATAGAGGTGCAAAACCCATTTGATGCGGAAACCGCACAACCTTTTAAGGGGACAGGTTTCGGGCTTTCTTCTGTTCAGAGAAGACTGTTTCTTTTGTTTGCAAGAAATGATCTTTTGCAAACAAAAAAAGACAATGAACATTTTATTACAAAGATTCTGATTCCAAAAATCTTGGATGGTGATGAAAATAAAAAACAAAAAAAATCATGAAAGTGATTATTATAGATGATGAACCTTTGGCCAGGGGAATTGTAAAAGAATATTTGCAATCTTATCCTGAAGTTGATTTAGCTGCAGAATGTGGTGATGGATTTGAAGGAATAAAAGCAATTCAACAACATCAGCCCGATCTGATTTTTCTGGATATTCAAATGCCAAAAATCAATGGTTTTGAAATGCTGGAACTGATAGAAAATCCGCCTTCTGTGATTTTCACAACCGCGTTTGATGAATTTGCGATAAAAGCTTTTGAATCAAACGCGGTAGACTATCTATTAAAACCCTTTAGCAAAGAAAGATTTGAAAAAGCCATTCAGAAATATTTTCTACATTCCCACACCGGTTCTGCACAACCAGTGATAGAAGCTGCTGCCAGTTCGCCTTTACAACAAAGCCGGATTGTTGTAAAAGATGGAAATAAAATAAAAATTATTCCGGTAAATAAAATTCATTTCCTGGAGGCCGCTGATGATTATGTAAAAATTATTACCGCCGATGGGTCATTTTTAAAAAAACGGACGATGGGTTTTTTCGAAAAATCATTAAATGCTTATCATTTTGTGCGCATTCACCGGTCGTACCTTGTGAATACACAACTGATCACACGTATTGACGTTTATGAAAAGGACAGCCATTTATTATTATTAACCACAGGAGAAAAATTACCTGTAAGTAAAGTGGGGTATGGAAAATTGAAAGAGGTTTTAGGCATTTAATGAACACGGCAGCAAACGAAGAAATAACAGGGAATCTGTTTTTTAAATAATGAAAAAAACCTCCCGAACAGGAGGTTTTATTTAAAATGCACCCACGAAATTGTATTTTTTATTTCCTTCCACCGCCAATTACAGCACCAATCTTCAGGCCCAGATAACCCATTTTATCAGGCACAAAATTATATTCCACCCCGATTCTTAAATGACCATATTCAAACCCGGTACGGGCCATAAAACCAAATTTAGAATTAATAGGAATATTGTCTAAAGAAGAAGTTTCATCGGAAATATCAACGCGGGCATTTTTGAAAATACCAGCACCAATACCCCCAAACGGACGGAATTTGTTATTAGAGAAATAATAATCGCCGGTAGCCAGGTAAGACGCATTTGCTTTGGCACTTCCCTTTTCACCATTCACATCCACATTGGCCATAACAGCTCCTTCCATACGTAAGCCTACCGCCAATTCATCCATTACAGCATACTTTGGCTCTATTACAAAAAGCACTCCTGCTTTGGTGCCCGATCCGCCGGATTCCTGCGGCATGGCATAGCCAAGACTTACATCTACTTTAAATTTTTTAAATATTCTGTCTGAACCTGCGTCCTGGGCATTTACTAATTGAAAAACAAGAAGAGCCAATGTGAAGGTTAATAACTTTTTCATGATTTTTTTTGATTGGTTTGGTTAATTAATTTTTGATTTTATTTTGGTTAAAGAGTTCTTTTTCCTTTTATGGTTACAGTTTTTCCGTCACTATCTTTAAAAGAACCACTGATTTCATCGTTCGAAATGGTACCAACGGTAGTTCTGCCATCCTGCATCAACTTGTTATTTACAAGGGTACCTTCTACATCTTCCGTCTCGGTTTGGCCATTCTCACGGGCAATGCCACCCCACAAGCCCAAAGCCCTTGATAAGATGATATTAAAGGTCCCGTCCTGCGGTTTGGTAGTGTGATAAGTACCTTCATAGCATTCGATCAATGCGCTGGAGGTTTCTTTTACAAGAACAAATTCTGCATTCGAATGACCGGGAATATTTGAAGAAACAATAGAAGGCTCACTGCCATTAGAGCCAACAGAAAAGGTAATGGTTACCTGTTGACCGTTTAATGTGCCTTTAAACGGAGCGAAATAGCTTGAATTTCCGTTCCATTCAACACTGGATGTAAGCTCCACTGCAGTACCATCAATAGTAAGATGGGCTTTGATTGTGGTGCCAGAGTTCAGGACATCGAATTTGATGGTTCCTGTTGAGCCAATTACAATACCTTTATAAACTCCTTTGCTGCTCACATCATTTGCCGCTTTTGCTTCCGGTGTAGTCACGCAGGAAGTACATTTGTACGGGTCCGTTTTTTTATTATCGTCCTTCTTACAACCGGTTGATAGCAGGAAGGCTGTAAAACATAAGAGGATAACTGAATAAAATTTCATAAAGTTTTCTTTTTCGGTTAATAATGGAGCTAAAACGCAAATATTGCATTTGTATTTTCTAAAGACAATGTGATTAAAGTAGTATTTTCTGAAAAGTGGAACGAGGGGGTTCCAAGAAAATTTCTTTTCCGGTACAGCTAAGAAAGAAATAAGGACTATTCTTCTTTTCAGCTTATTTCGAAAATGAATGCGGTCTTATTTCAAATAACAGTATAAAATTATCGGAACAGTTACTTTTAAAAAGATGTAACTAACCGATACTTTTTTTTAGTTAAATTTGAAAGCGAGTGGTTTGTACCTTTCCTGCTTGTGTTTTAAAGCAAATTAAAGCGTTGAAAAAAAGTAAAAATAGCATACCAATTATTTACCAAAAAAATAAAAAAGAAAGTGTTGGATGGAAGAGAATGAGATTTAAAAAGAGATGAGTAGTGTGAGTTGACATAATAGTAACCGCGGTAAAATTCCTCGCAAAACGATTTACAACAGGCCCGTTTTTTTTAAAGCATCACTTCTGCAGTTTACCTGTAGTTTTCCATAAATGTTTCTGATATGCGTGCGCACGGTATCTTCGCTGATAAACAGTTTTTTGCCGATATCTTTATAACGAAAGCCCTGCGCCAGGAATTGAATAATTTCCTGTTCGCGAAAACTTAATGAATGAAAAGAAGCATTGTTTGTATTTACTTGCTGATGAAAAGCGTCTATTACTTTTCTCGCAATCTGGCTGCTCATCGGCGATCCTCCCTGCTCAAGCTCTTGGATGGCTTCTATAATTTTTTCGGGAGTGGTGTTTTTTAAAATATAGCTGCTGGCTCCTGCCTTGAGGGCTTTAAATATATTTTCGGCATCATCAAAATTGGTCAGCATCATACATTTCAAGTCCGGATGAACCGCTTTTAGCTTATAAAGGCATTCGATTCCGCTTATTCCAGGCAGTTCAATATCAAACAAAACCATTTCTATATTTTTAACAGAAAGGCTTTTTAAGGCATCTTCGCCATTGGCAAATAAAGACATTTCTGCATCAGGAAAAGATTCACGGATAATTTGTGCCAGATAATTGAGCACTGTCGGGTTATCTTCTATGATTGCTATTGAATGCATACGGTTTCAAAATTCGGGCAAAGAAACTAAAATTGAAATGTG
>JBQCFO010000649.1:0-2124 GCA_051959055.1 Ginsengibacter sp.
TCTATTGATATCCCCTTTTCCAAATGCCAGAATAAGCTTTGAACAGGTACACGAGTTCCTTTAAATACCGGTTTTTCAAATTGTATTTCAGGATTTACAGTGATAAATGATGATACAGTTTGCATAAAAATCATTTATACAAATTTAGCTTTAAAAATTTTATTTGTCCCCTTATAATGCGTTAAGAGAAGAATACGATTTTGCGTTATTTGTTGCTTTACTGCTTCAATTTGAGCAAGAAACGAAAATACTTAGACAAGTTCATTCACGGCAGATTCGATAGAGGGATATAAAAAAGTAAACCCTGTTGCTTTTATTTTGCGGTCGCTTACGGTAGCGCTTTTTAAAATTTCAATGCTTCTTTTTCCCAGAAATAATTTTAATAAAAACACCGGCACATGCACCGGTGTAAAAAATTTATTCCGCATTTTATTTCCTAAAATCAACATTAATTTTTTTTGAGAAACAGGCTCCGGCGCAACAGCATTATAACTGCCGTGCAAATATTTATTTTCAATCGCTTCGCCATACATTCTACACAAATCGTCCATGTGTATCCAGCTGAGAATTTGTTTACCATTTCCAAAAATAACAGCAAAACCAAATTGTAAAGGCCTTTTAAATTCTTTTAGTGCACCTCCGTTTTTGCTGAAAACAATTCCTGTTCTTAATTTAACCAGGCGGACTCCAAGCGCTGTAACCGGCTCAACACTTGCTTCCCACAGCAGGCATGTTTCTCCTAAAAAATCTTTTGGCGGTAAATCTGATTCAATAAAACCCTCTTTTCTTTCCAATATTTTTCCATCCGCGCCGTAATAACCGATAGCAGAAGCTGAAACAAATGTTTTTACAGAATGTTCATTTTCTTTTAAGCAATTGATAATTAATTCTGCGCTTTTAGTCCGGCTTTCAAGAATCTTTTTTTTATAATCGCTGGTCCATTTATGATCCATCACGCCTGCTCCGGCCAGGTGAATGATGTGGTCCGATGATAACACTACTTCCTTGTCTATGATTTCTTTTTCAACATTCCAGTAGCTAAATTTTATTTTTGAGTTTTTAGATACCTGATTTTTTTGGCGGGTCAAAATAATGACGTTATAACCTCTTTCAGTTAAATGATGAGTCAAACTTGAACCAATCAGACCGGTTCCACCAGAGATTAAAACGGCAGGCATATTTTTAAAAAATTAAAATAAAAGTTCAAAAGTAATTTATTTCGATGCTTTCATTTTTAAAAAGTATAAAACCATCTTCTTCCGGATAATTATCAAATCAGTTGTTAAATTTATCATCAGAAACGCTCTTCATAAAGATAAAGGTTACAAGCACATTATTTTTTCATAAATTAGTATAGTTTTATTCAAAATAAATCGCAGACACAAACAGGAAAAGAAAACTTTAAGAATCATGAGGAAAAATATTTTTGTATTTTTTATTTTATTGGCTTTTTATTCTGCGGTTCATTCGCAGCAGATTACTTATACTCAACCGGAACAGCAGGATTCAAGAGCGCTTGATTTTCAAATCATCGGTAAGATTCATGACAACATTTTGATCTATAAAAATATCCGGAATAATTATTCGATATGTTCTTACGATAATTCCATGCGTCTTCTCAATCGCATTGAAATGAGTTTTATGCCCGAGAAAACACTGAATGTGGATTTTGTTCTTTATCCTGATTTTGCTTACATGATCTATCAGTATCAAAGAAGGAATACCGTGTATTGTGATGCCGTAAAAATTAATGGGGATGGAAAATTATTATCAGATCCGGTGCAATTAGACACCACGCACATCAATTTTTTTGCAAGCAATAAGATTTATAGTTCTATAAACAGCGAAGACAAGTCGAAGATCATGATCTATAAGATTCAGCGCAAAAATGGAAAGTTCAATTTCACTACTTTATTATTTAGTGACAGTCTGAAGCTTCAGCACGAATCAAGAATTCAAACATATTTTGATGATAAAAAAGATATGTTCAGCGATTTTTTTGTGGATAATCAGGGCAACTTTGTTTTTACAAAAGGAAATAAATCAAATACAAAAGATTTTATTGAAGATTTGTCATTAATTACCAAGGCGCCTGCCGAAGATACATTCAGTCTCAATACGCTG
>JBQCFO010000650.1:0-2014 GCA_051959055.1 Ginsengibacter sp.
CCAAGCCTGTCGCTGCTTACACCATTTTTTAAATTATAATTAAAGATGAGTTTATCATCAGTGACCTCGGTTTCAAAATATTTAAAATCAATATTTGGATAGCCTTTCAGGCTTTCGCCGATTTCATAAAGATGGGTTGACAGAATAAATAAAGATTTTTTTATTTTGATAAGGCCCTCTACCACCACCGTGCTGCATTTCATTGCATCCTGCACGTTGGTTCCTTTAAATAATTCATCAATCAGGATTAGCCATTTTCTTTTATCATTTACCTTGATAATGGTATTTTTTACGCGCTGTACTTCATTGTAAAAAAAGCTTTCACCTTTTGAAATATTATCTACCACATTTATATTGCTCAGCAAGCCATCAAACAAAGAAAGCTGCATCGATTCAGCAGGTACGCCCATGCCAATATGCGCCAGGAAAACGGCACTGCCTACGGACTTTATAAACGTACTCTTACCAGCCATGTTGGCGCCGGTTAAAAAAATAAAATTATGGTTTTGATTTAATGCCACATCGTAAGCCACAGGATCTTTCAATAAAATATGATACAAACTTTTTGCATCTAGCACAGGTTCTTCAGACGAAAGGAAAACAGGAAACGACAATTTATATTCTTTCACTGCCATGGCCATACCATACCATGCATCTAACTGCGAATAAATTTCTATAAGCTCAAAAAAATTTTGTTTATAATGATAACGGATATAGTATCCAAATGCCAGCATTTCTGTATTAGAAATATCTTCCGGCTTCTCATTATCAATAACAATTTGAAATTGTGATTTTAAAATCAAAACTTCTGCCTTTTCTAACAACCTTTTTAAATTCAATGGCACGTTATCCGTCAAAAAAATCGAAACAATCTTTTTCATTCCTCTTATGAATTCAAAGGCATGCCCAACAGAATATTTTATCAACGAAAAATCAGGGCCATGTAATAATTTATACATTGCCGCAGTTATTGGCGTAGGCCTCGAAGGTGGGTCGTCTATAGAGCTTTCGTAAAACTTGTAAATCATAAGCAATGTGCCATTGCTTATTGAAAGCGGCCACTGTTGCTGCTCCCGGATGATGAGCTTTAAAGTTTCCTGTACGTTTTTGATGGATTCAATGTCATTTAAAGAATGGGTAAAAATATAACGCAACCTTTCGCGGCCACCCGTTGTTCTGGTAAGATTCAATTTATTAAAAACCGAAAATTCTTCTTCGCTGTTGAAAATAGAAAGGTCATTTAGCGTGGTTTTGTCTGTTTCCATGCAATCTGAATTTTGATAAAGCCGCTATTCAAAATAAAAATTCCGGATATTTATGGCTTTACTGTAAAGAGTAATTTAAAAATTAAACAACAATCTTTGCCCCTTGTTAGATTCATCAAAAGTTATATTCCATAAACCGCTCTCATTTCCCTCATTTGCAAATACGCAATTTCCATTGACGAATGTCTTCGCAATCGTTGATGGAAATGTGGTTCCCTGCAAAGGGCTCCAGCCACATTTATATAAAATATTTTCCTTTTTTACAGTAAAGGATTGATTCAAATTCACCATCACCAAATCAGCAAAATATCCTTCGCGGATATAGCCACGTTCTTTTATATTAAAACAATCCGCAACAGCATGGCTCATTTTTTCGGCGATTTTCTCTAAAGACAATTTTCCTTGTTTATAATAAGACAACATCAAAAGCAACGGATGCTGAACCAAAGGCAATCCCGCTTTTGCATTTTCATAGGGACCTTGCTTTTCTTCCAAAGTATGTGTCGCATGGTCTGTGGCAATTACGTCGAAACGATTATCCAGCAAGCCTTTCCAGAGTGCTTCTTTATTTTCTGCTGATTTGATGGCGGGATTGCATTTTATCAAATAGCCAAGATTTTCATAATCATCTGCAGTAAAATGCAAATGATGTACACATACTTCTGCAGTAATTCTTTTTTGTTTTAAAGGAATTTCATTGGTGAATAAATCCAGCTCTTTTGCGGTAGTGATATGAAGAATATGCAAGC
>JBQCFO010000651.1:0-2551 GCA_051959055.1 Ginsengibacter sp.
TTTCTATTTCCTGCAATCCGGATTAATTGTGATATCTCAACCGACTCTTCAGGATCGAAAAAATGATGTGTTTGCGTATTGTACAGTGCGTTTGAAAATGAAAAATCAGGATTATCGTATAATCGGGCAGTGATTACAGTAGCTCTTGCAGAATCAATGCTGTATTTCTGGGCAATCAGATCGAGGTTTTTATTTAAAAAAATATTTTCAGCCTGCGCCATTGTTAGTCGTAATGTATCTTCTTTGAATGATAAACTATCCTGTGAATATGAACGACATATACACAGAATGAAAATCAGGAGTAGAATTACCTTCTTCATTTCAGTTTGTTTAATAACCAATAATTACAATGAAACACCGTTATGCGAATAACAGTTTCATCAGGATTTGCAATAAAATTTTTCGTGATTTTAAAAGCAGAAATGCTTTTGAAAGTTTATGCCTTCGGTGGCGGAATTAAAATGTCGTAAGAAACAGAAGGGATTTTTGAATGGGGATATTCCGCATAATGCACATGAACCACTGCAGAATATTTGTCACCTACTTTTGTAAAATAGTTATCAGAGGTATATTGAAAAGCTTTAACCGGATGTAAATTCTGAGCCCTGTTGCTGTTTTCATTATCGGCGGTATGGTCGAATCCTGTTTTTACCCGTACCCATTCTACGATGCTGGTGATGTTGTCGAGTTGATTGCCCTTGCAGTCATATACATCCTGTTCCGGCACCTGCGGAAAAAACATGGACGTATTCATGTGAGAAATGATCAAAATAAAAGCAAGAAGCCTTCTCATTTGATGGCAAAGGTATAGCAGGAAATAAATTGCCTTTTATTAAAAATATCATAATATTATGGAACATGCGTTTTTATAAGAGAGAACTTCAGTCAGCGATGAGGTTTTTCGAAGCTATCGGTTTTCGCGCCAGGTTTCAATTAAAAAAAAACAAAACGTTTTAAAACTTATAGCTTATATTTACTTTACTTATCCAAACGGATTTCTTTAATGTTTACACCGACAGCATATCATACATTCGAGACAAGTTTAAGTAATGCGAATGCAGTTTTATGGCTCGAATCGTTATATAACGATTTAAGGTCTCATCTTGGCAAACTGCTTGTTTTGTGTGTAGCTGTGTTTGGATTCCCTTTTGTTTTTTTCTATGGATATTCGTTACAAACAAAACGAAGGAAATTTCAAAAACATATGAAAAAAGATTTTCCATTGTTTAAAAGTGGTGCCGAATATCTTCGATTTAAAGAATCTCTGGAGAAATTAGAGGTATTAATGCCCTCATTAATGAAAGTTTCGGGCTACCATGTACAGAAGGCTCCATGGTCAGTTAATTATACTCTTGCGCAAATGCAAAAAATGACATCCACATTAGTTACCTATAATAACTGGCTTAAATCGAGGCTCAATTCATTAAATGAAGAACAGTTTAAAAGTAGTGCTGCCACTTTTAAACTTGTCCCTGAAAAAGAATTATGGCAAAATAGAAACCAGGCTTACCAATACTGGATGTAAAATAATGTTTATTTCTGCCTACTCTTATTCCAAAATAAACCATACACTAAAGCAAATAGGGGACGATAAACTAATCGAGTACGTTTATTCATTCAGGGGAAAAACTAAAAAAAGATACATTGTTATCGTTGAAGAATACAGCCACTCTGTTTACATTGTAAAATTCTGTCTCCAGGAACGAAAAATTTATTCAGATAGATTTAATCATTTGACAAATTTGAACGAATGCAGCCGCATACTTACAACTATTGGGTTTATTATGCGGGACATCCATAAGAATAATCCGTATGCGTCATTTGGGTTCATTGGCTCCAATCTGCCTGGCGAGGATAAAGAAAACACGAAAAGATTCCGGTTGTATTCACAGGTAGTAAGCCAATTAATTTCACCTGTTGGATTTGAACATCGGACTTCGATAAAACACAGCGCATATCTGCTGATAAACAGAGACAATCCCGAACCCGAACTTTTGGATAAAATAAATTTAATGTTTGATAGAATTTATTTGTTAGATGAGTAGCAGTTATGAAAGGTCAAATCAAAAACGTTGCGTCTGGCAAGTGCTTTATAAAAATCTTTTTGATTAAAAAAATTCCATAGAACCTTGTCTTTTTATATCAACCAATTAAAAATTCTTACCGCAAAAAAATCCGTCTTGTTCTGGCAAGACGGATTATCAAAAAACCAAACTGTTCACTCAGTAAAAGGACAAATAACAACGATTTCAATTTTTTCCAAATCGTGCATTTATTGTCCCTCCCCGATTTTTCTATATCCCAAATAAAAGAATAAAGGAAATACAAGTAAAGTAAGGACCGTTGCGGTAATTAAACCTCCGATAACGACAATCGCCAAAGGCTTTGAAGTTTCCGAGCCAATATCTGTAGATAGCGCTGCCGGCAATAAACCAATGGCTGCCATCAATGCCGTCATGATTACAGGGCGTATTCGCGTTTTCAATCCTTCCTTAATAGCATATTCCAAAGATTGAGGATTAAATTCACTTTTAGGTATGGTCTGCAAATT
>JBQCFO010000652.1:0-2053 GCA_051959055.1 Ginsengibacter sp.
ATGTATGCATATAAGGGCATGGAAAAATTTGTGCGTGAAACGATACCAGTGTTTTGAATCATTCTACAACATCGTTTCAATATCGATCAAAAAAACATTTCTTACTGAAAGAGCAGAATAAGGAACATAGACTGCAGAACCTTTTGGCTTGTTGTAGCCTTCATAACTCTGGGATGTTGTTGCTGTTACCTTATTATTGGTAACCAGATTCTTTGCATTTGTGAATGCATCATTCATTTCATTCGATTGCATGATTCTTAACCATGAATACAAAGCCTGGAAAGAACCATCCGTATGTGCATCTTCATCGATAACGGTTTTTCCATTCACTGTAATAAGGTTTGAAACACAATTGTGTGATAAGATTCCCTTTACATCTGCATCAAAATTGTCAGGGCGCATATAATCTGTACCGCAACTATAAATAAAAAATTTTTTGAGTCTCTTTTTTTCGTCCGCCGGAATATCACTGTCTTTAAAATTCCATAAACTACTCACGTCGTTGTAAGAAACCAATTGAAGCCAGGTGGGTTCCAGCGAAGGAAAACCGCTTTCGTTTTTTGAGATCAATCTTTGTATGAGAAGCACCAGGTTTTCTAACTTATCAGTTGAAGGAACTGTGTAAGATGGGTAATCGCCACTCCAGTTTGCGTCTATATATTCATTTGTAGTTGTTTTTTCCGTTTTTGCTACCCAATCGGGATTTTTAAATTCAATCCCGATTCCTGCATCATTAAAAATGGTAGCATGCCATTCAATTTCACACAAATCATTAAACTGACGGATTTCGTCGGTTGCGACTACAAAATGAGAAGTATAAGGAGGATCAAAGCCACTGCCGCCATCGCCTCCGGACGTTTCGTGTAAAAGAATAAATCTGATTGCAGACGGCTCTCTCACTGTTTTTGCATTCGTATTGTGCAAGGCTGCATTCGTACTCCAGTTTTTGAAATTAGCAATATCCGATTGAAACTCGTGCATATTTACGACGATGGTATCACTAGCTTGAGGAATAAATCGGTTAATATTAGCGGAAGTATTCAAAGTATTTCCGCTGCCGGCGTCTGCGCCTGAAACAACAATCACCGGTGTACCTGCAGAATACGATTCGATAGCAGTGACGGCTGCAACCTGCTTCACGTCATCTGTTGAAATAATGGCATTGTCACTGCCAAATACATATTTAGACCCTGAATCAAGAAAAGTTACACTTTTATTTCCGGATGCATCCATATCCGTCAATTGGCCGAGTTGCCTGCTTGCATCTGCAAATGTTACAACAACATAGCCTCCGTTCTGAAAATTTTGAGTCGTATCTGCTGCAAAGACCGTATAAGAGGCGAGTTGAGTGCCGATTGGTATTGCTCCGCCTAAGCTGGTAACCTTCATTGTTTCCGAATCAAAAGTGTATAATTCGCCTGAATTCAAAAACCGGCAATCAAAAGAATTGGCATCAACATGCGTTATATCGCCAATGTACTTTGTATTATCATTAGCAAATGAACATTCTATAAAATCTTTTTCCTGCATAAATCCAATTTCAATGTTTGTTGTTTTGTTTTTCGATGGCGATTAAGAAAAGCGCTTATTTATCCGTTTGCCGAATCTCCCGGAATCCATGAAGAGAATAATTGCCATGCCACGATAAATGCATCGCTATCAGTAGATACATCAAAAGTCCATCCCATCGGTTCCGATCCAAAGCAATCAAATCTGATATCGCCTGTTTGCTGCGGCAGAATGATTAATGATTTGTTGCCTCCGATATTTGAATTGATGGATAAAGTTGTACCAAGAACATTTACATTTTTTACCTGGAAATGCATTACCTGGCCGCCCTGATAATTTAAGCTTGCTGAGTTGTTCCAGGTACCTGAATCGAGCAGTTTGAAGCCTTCAGAATCTGTATTGCCGGTTCCTGTCGTCTGGGAATTTTGCTGTGTGCTATCATCAGTGGAAGTGTTGGCCGATGAGGTGTCTTTGTTGTTTGATGAACCATTAGTCTGAGTAGGGGAAGAGGCATCTGAAGTGTCCTGTGAACCGGTAGAATCAG
>JBQCFO010000653.1:0-7211 GCA_051959055.1 Ginsengibacter sp.
GAAACCGGCGTGAATGTAATGTGGGTATGCCCAGGATTTACCAAATCAAATATCCGCAATGCGGCATTAAATAAAGATGCAAAGCCACAGGGCGAATCTCCTTTGAAAGAAGAAAAATTGATGACAGCAGAAGAATGCGCACAGCACATCATTAAAGCAATTGCAAAAAGGAAGCGTACACTGATACTGACTTTTACGGGAAAAGAAACGGTGTATATGAATAAATTTTTCCCATCGCTTACCGACAAATTAACCAGGAAATTCTTCTTCAAAAATGGAGAATTGGTCAAATAATTTTTAGAATAAAACGCCTCATTCGCTACCTTTAAAAAAACAGAATCACAATTTTTGAATGGCTTTAATAACACTTACATCGGATATCGGGCGGCAGGATTTTTTAACAGGAGCTGTGAAAGGGCAATTATTACAGGTGAATCCTGAATTTAAGATAGTGGATATTTCGCACGAATTATCGCCATTCAATTATCCACAGGCTGCTTATGTTTGCCGCAATGCCATCAAAAATTTTCCTCCAAAAACTTTTCATATTGTACTGGTAAATCTTTTTGATAAAAGGCCGGATCATTTGTTATTTATCGAACACAACGAGCAGTACATCGGCTGCGCGGATAACGGTTTAATCCCCATGATCCTCGAAGAAACTCCTCATAAAATTGTTGCACTTTCTTTAAATCCTTCTGAACAAAAAAACACTTTGTATTGCGCAAAAATTTTGGCAAAAGCGTATCAGAATATTCTCGATGGAAGAGCAATTGAAGAGTGCGGCGATCCGGAAGTTTCGATAGAAGTAAAAAACCCGTTGCGTCCTTTACTGCGGGAAAAATATATGGAAGGACAAATCATTTTCATTGACAATTTTGAAAATGTAATTATCAATATTACCAAAGAAGAATTTGAAGAGCAAAGACGTGGCAGGAGTTTTAAAATCGTGTTCAAACGCGATGAAATCATCGAAAAAATCAGCGAAAGTTATGCGGACGTGCATGAGAGTGAAAAACTGGCTTTGTTTAACTCAGCCAATTATCTTGAAATAGCGATAAACAAAGGTAATGCGGCGGGTTTGTTTGGCCTTGAAGGTTATTCTGAAAAGGTAAATATGCAAACGCAGTACCTGCAAAACAGGTTACTGTATCAAACGGTAAAGATTTATTTTGATTGACAATCCCTGTTCAATATAACGGTGATGAATAGACGAAAAGTGCTTGAAATTGCTTGTTGTTGTACTGTTACCAAATATGAGAATACATAACAGTGAACAAAGAAATAACCGGGATTTTTATTTTTCAATATTAATAAAATGATTAAACATTTATTTTGATTAACTTCATATTTCACCAAATTAATTATCATGAAAAAAGTTCTTTTTGCCTTTTCGTTTTCTGCTTTTTTAACCATTTCAGCGTTTGCTCAAATACGAATGCCGGCGCCATCACCCACCGAATTTATCCGGCAGGATTTTGGCCTTTCTTCTGTAGAACTCACGTATAGCAGGCCTTCGCTTAAAGGAAGGAATGTATTTGGAACCGTTGTTCTTTACGATTCTTTGTGGCGCACGGGAGCCAATGCTGCGACCAAAATAAAGTTTGATGACCCGGTAGAAATATTGGGACACCAGGTGGCTGCTGGTAGTTATGCCATTTATACAATTCCTCACAAAAACGGCGAATGGACTATTGTTCTCAACAAAGGTTTTAATAATTCAGGGGTTGCAGGATATAAACAAAGCGACGACGTTTTCAGGGAAAAGGTAAAGGCGTCTAAAACATCCAATAAGGTTGAAACTTTTACGATGCAATTTGCCAATATCAAACCGGAGAGTTGCGATCTTTCATTGATGTGGGACAATGTGCTGGTGAATGTGCCCATTAAGGCAAATATCAAAGATAAAATAAGAGCTCAGATAGAATCAGCGCTTTCTTCCGATAAAAAGCCATACTGGCAGGCGGCACAGTTTTATAATGAATATGACAACAACAAAGCTAAAGCGTTGGAAATGGTAAATGAAGCGATTCAGCAAACTGGGAAACCACAGTTCTTCATGGTTTATTACAAAGCCAAAATTCAAAAAGACATGGGCGATAAAAAGGGCGCCCTTGCTTCTGCAAAACAATCGATGGAACTTTCGAAAGAGGCAAACAACAGCGATTATGTTTTATTGAATGAAAATCTGATTAAGGAATTGAAATAGGAATTTATTTTCTAATTTCATTTTAGAAAGTCCTTCTCAGTACACAATGGGAAGGACTTTTTATTGAAATGAATTCTTTTTAAAAAGTGAAAAACAGGAATTTGTATTATTCCTTTGTTTGCTGCAAATGGATTTTTCTTTTTTCATGCATTGAATGCATATACTCTGTAGGTGTCATATTAATTTGTTTCTGAAAATTCCGTGCAAAATTGCTTTGGGAACTATAGCCAACGATCGCTGATATTTCATACATTTTGTGATCTCCCTTTGCAAGTAATTGGGCTGCTTTTTTAAGCCGGATAATATTAATAAGTTCCACCGGGGAAAGGTTTGATATGGCTTTGATTTTCCGGTAAAGTGTTACCCTACTCATATTCATTAGTCCTGCCAGTTTTTCCACATCCAGTTCGGTATCTTCTATCTTTTCTGAAATCATTTCATTCAGATCTTCAAGGAAGCGCTCATCCGATCGGGAATGTGCAATACTTTTCAAATGCACAAGGGGTGATGCGGCAAAATGTTCTCTGATCATATTTCTGTTTGCCAACAGGCTCGCAATTTGCGCCAGCAAATATTCTTTCGAAAATGGTTTTTCAATATACGCTTCTGCACCCATTTCAAGTCCCTGTACCTTCGACTGAATGGTGTTTTTTGCAGTAAGCAGAATAACAGGAATGTGACTGTGATCAAAATCTGATTTTACAACTTTGCAAAATTCGAAGCCATCCATTTCCGGCATCATTACATCACAAATGATCAATTGGATTGCTTCATTTTGTAAAATTTCCAATCCGGCAGCAGCGCTTTCTGCTTTTAAAACCGTGTACTTACTGCAAAGCGTTCGTTGCAGAAAATTCAAAATTTCTTCTTCATCATCTATTAATAAAATTAATGGCAGCATATTGTTTATTTTTATTAAAGCAGTGATTGTTCTTTTGATAAATTTACTTTTTTATTTTCCAAAGATTGCAGGGGCATCGAAAGTAAAAAAGTATTGAAATTTTTATTGGAGAATGTAAGCGCGAGCGTTCCATTGTGTAATTCTATCAGTGATTTTGTAAGGGTTAAACCAATTCCGGTTCCTTTTTGATGATGCATTTCTTTTATTCTGTAAAATGGTTCAAATATTTTTTCTGCAAATTCCTTTGTAATAATGTAACCGTCATTTTCAAACTTTATCGTTACTGCATCTTCATTTTTTTCCAGGGAATAAAGTTTAATTATCACATCTTTTGTCGCATACTTCACTGCGTTATCAATCAGGTTACTGAAAATTTTTTGCAGTGCTTCGGCATCTGCAAAGGCATATATGTCAGGTACAGGAAGGATTAGCCGGTAATCGAGGTTCTTTTTTTGCGCGAGAATTTTGAAACGTACAAAAGTTTCATTCAATATCTCATTGATGTTTACTTTTCTGAAGTCAAGAGTAAAGCTTTTGATCTCTGTCTGCCTGAAATCCAATATTTGTGATACCAGGTTCATCAGCCGGTTGGTATTTCTGTCCAGGCAAACAAGGTCTTCTTCTATTTCCGGCATATCTTCTTTTTTCTCCAGGATGTTTTCAACAGGGCCTTTTATCAACGTTAACGGCGTTCTGATTTCATGTGCAACATTCGTAAAAAAATCAATTTTACTTTCATAAATTTCTTTTTCTTTTTTCTGATGTTGTCTTTTATGGTAATTGCTGATAACGTAGGATAAAATCAGAATTGATAATAAAACATAAATCAGATAAGCCCATGCCGTTGCCCATATTGGAGGTGTTATAATGATGGTCAGTTCTCTTTCATTTTTATTGCTCCACACATCATTGATAGAAGCCTTTATTTTAAAGATATATTTTCCTGGAGATAAGTTTGTGAAATACACTTTTCGATTGGTTTTCAATGTTGTCCAGTCTTTGTCCAATCCATCCAGCTTATATTGATATGCAGTCATCTCCGGGGAAATATAACTTAAGGCTGCAAAATCGAAACTTAGAGATGATTCATAGTAAGGCAAAGTGATTTTACTGGTACAAACAATCGTTTTTTTCAAAATGAAACTGTCTTTTTTGGGAGAAATGTCCGAATTAAAAACCTGGATGCCCGTAACAAAAACAGGAGGTAAAAAACTGCTTTTTGAAATCTCATCCGGTAGAAACGATACCATTCCTTTTACACTGCCAAAATATAAGCGGCCATCTTTGTCTTTGTAACCCGAGTGGTAGTTAAATTGGTTATTCAACAAGCCATTGGCACGTGTAAAAACAACCGGATCTTTAAACCCTGCTTTGAAATTTACCAAACCGCGGGAAGTGCTCGCCCAAAGATTTTTATTTCCATCTTCCAAAACTTTAAAAACAAAGTTTGCCGGAAGCCCGTTTTTAGTTGTGAATAATGTAAACTTTTTCCTCGCGCTGTCGAGGCAGCAAAGGCCTCCACCTTCTGTTGCAAACCAGATATTGTGATTATTGTCTTCGAAAACGTCGTTGACATAATCATTGGAAAGGCTGTTGTTATTATTTCGTTCATTTATAACATGGCCGTGTTTGTGGGTTACAGGATCAAACCAAAAAACACCGTTATCATTCGTCGATGCCCATATTATTTTCTGATGATCTTCAAGAATACTGGTTATAAATACATTATTCGGCATTTCTACCGGTTGTGTGAACTCATCTGTTTTTGGATGATAATAGTATAATCCGTTAGTCGTTCCAACAAGTATTTGTCCCTGGCTCGTTTTGTAAAAACAAAGGGCAAAATTACTTTTCAGTCCTTTTTCTCCGTTTGCTGCGGAAAAATGCTTTTTAATTTTTCCTGTAGGAATGTCCATGATATCAATCCCATGTTCAAAAGTGCCGATCCATAAATCATTACCATCCGCCATCAGCCCATGAATATTGCTATAAGCAATACTGTTTTTCTCTCCAGTGGGTTTAAAATTTTTTAATTTGTCCGAAAAACTTATTTTATTCAGTCCTCCATCTTCTGTACCTACCCACAAATTTCCATATTGATCCTTACAAATTTCGCGCACAGCATTTCCATTGATCGCGTTGTCATTATTTCCCGGAAAATATTTTCTGAACGCAGTATTTGGTTTTGCATAAAAATTAATTCCTCCAAAAAAAGTACCTGCCCAAATGCTGCCTTCCCGATCTTTAAAGAGAGCGTAAACTGCATTATCGTCCAACGAATACGGGTCCTGATATTTTTTTTTGAGATTGGTAAAACTTTTGGTATCGGTATGGTAAATAAAAATACCTGACTCGGTGGCGATCCAATATTCCTTTTCTTTAGTTTTCAACATATCTCTTACAAATATGGCGGTCTTGTCAGCATTGTAAGTGAGAATATCCTGGTAGGCAGAAGTAGTGAGATCAAACAATTTCAAGCCCTGGCTGGTGGTGCCGATAAAAATGGTTTTATCATCTCCCGGACGGATTTTTTGTATCCATTTTGCGGTGGAGTTTTTGGAATGCGCAAACACGTCATATCCTGTGAAGGCAGACGTGCTCTTGTCAAATTTTTGAATAAGGCCATTCTCCGTAGAGGCCCAGATGGTGCCGTCATTCGCCATGCATACAGAGGTAGCAGGAAAATAACGTGAAGGATCAAATTTTTTGAGCGATTTTGTTTTTAGATCATACCTACACAAGGTACTATTGGAAATGAACCACATTTTTCCTTCCCTGTCCATTGTGATGTCATAAATATTAGTCATCGAATCAATGACCGGTTCCAAACGTTCTTTTATTGGATCAAAAAGGTAAAGTCCTCTTTGAGCGCCCACCCACAATGTTCCATCCTTACCGGGGAGAATGCAATAAATATAGTCCGTGCGAAGGTGCTTTTCGTCTTCCGCTGTATGAACCCGAAAAACCTTAAACTGTGTACCGTCAAAGCGATTCAATCCGTCTTTGGTGGCAAACCACATAAATCCTTTACTATCCTGCCTGATAAAATAAACGGTATTATTTGAAAGGCCGTTTTCTACCTGGTAATGCCTGAAATAATAAGGCTGACTGCTAGCTTTCGGTTGAAAAAATGTAAAAAATATAATTAAAAAATAAAGAAATGTTAAGCGCTGATTTTTCATTTTTATTAATGAAAGTTAAAGTGGGAGTCTGCTTTATTTAGAAAAATAAGATTCCTGAATATTTGTTAGTTTACTGATTCTCAAATCTTCATTCACAATTCAATTTAGCATCCAAAACTGAAATTGAAAAATAAAATCTCCAAAACCTCAGCAATTCGAAATCATTTCCACTGTAGAATATGGCTATAAATCTTTACAAAATAAAGTGTTTAAGTCTTAGCGGCCATCCTTTACCGTTGCCATTGTTAATTGATTAGCGATTGGATAGCCTTCCTTGTAGTCTTTGTCCTATTCTCTTCACATTTATTGCGTATCTGCTTCGATATATCGATTGAAGCGGTATCGAAGAAATACGCTGCTCAACATAGAGTTGGTCGCTTTGAAAAGGTAGTAAATCGTTACAGGTTGCCTTATAACCCCGGGTTTGTCGAACGTGTTTGATTGTGTCATTAAAAATGAAACAAAACGTTAAAATTTTGATACACTCTGAATAGAATAACCGGTAAATTATGGTTTCCTTCACACTATTGTTTGAAACGTGATTCTGCGATATTCTATTAACCTTTTAAAGAAAACTGTTTGGAAAAAAAATTTAGCCATAACACACTGATGCTGAAACCCGAAAACAATGCTGCTGGCTTAATTGAAATTTATACTGTTCCGATAAAAAATAAGATTAAAAACAATGAACAAATCCATGAATGATTTATTAAGAATTAAACATTTGAGTATGAAAAGTTTTTTACAAAAAATCTTTGGAGCGTTTCAGAAAGTAAAGCACAAGAGGCAGTTTAACAGGATGCGCACGGCCTTTTTAACTTCCTTTCTCGTTTTATTTTGCTTGCTGGGAAAAGCTCAGAATGCCCAGGTAATTAGCGGGAGAGTGACAGATTCTTCCGGCAAAAACCCCTTGCTGGGA
>JBQCFO010000654.1:0-4217 GCA_051959055.1 Ginsengibacter sp.
GATGACCCATCTATGCGGTAGGAGCCGGTTAAAAAATATTTATTTTCATAATCATAACTCAATTGGGAAATAAAAGATTGAATCATTGACTTATCATTATTTCCATTTACTAAAATATTATTGCTGACTACATTGAGCACATTCAATCCCTGCGGAAGTCCTTTTCCGGAAGCGCCCAATGTTTCTGTATTGCTCGCCTGCACTGCAAATCCTGCCAGTCCGCTCAAGCCACTCTTTCCTTTTTTTACATTAAATTTTAAGAGCTCATTGGAAATAAAACCATAGTTCAAAATACTTTGCTCTTCCAGGAATCCACTACCGTGGTATTGGCCGGCAACTGTTGGAGAATAATAATTGGTGCTTTTATTATAAGCTGCTGCAATCCTGTTGCTGCTGGAAAAAGTAAGCCAATGAGTAAGATTGATATTGAGATTGAAATCGTAATTCAAATCCGCTCCTTTGTAAGGATGATTCGAGTGATCAATCGTATTCAACGGATTGATTTTATCTCTCGACCACCATTTAAAAGGCGAGTTTCCATCCACATATCTTGCTTTGCCGCTGCTGTCAAAAGGGTTGTCCCAGGGCAGGTTTAAAAAGGCATAATAAATATCATTGTAATCATAGGTTTTGCCTTCAGAAACATCCAGGTTAATATTATTGGTCAATGATATTTTTGGATTAAAACGATAAGTGGAATTCACCCGCATGTTCAATCGTTTAAAATCCGTATTGCGGAAAGTTCCTTTTTCATCATAATAGGAAACGCCCATGTAATAGTCATTTTTTTCTGTTCTGCCGGCGAGAGAAAAATAATAATTCTGCATAAACGCCGGTTTGAAAATGGTGGTGAGCCAGTTGTAATTCTGGTCGCGAAGTGTGAGTGGGCGTTCGTTATAAAATTTCAGAATATCAATCTTATAAGAACTTCCGGAATCTGAAGGTACATAGTCGCGGTACAATTGCTTTTGATAATTATACAATTCACTCCCATTCATCATTTGCATTTTGCCAAAATCGGGCGTACGAAAACCGGTTGTTATTTTTGCTTCATAACTTGTCTTTCCCGGCTTCCCTTTTTTTGTAGTAACAATAATGACTCCGGCATTGGCCTGCGAACCATACATGGCAGTAGCGCCTGCATCTTTTAAAACGGTGACACTTTCCACATCGTTCGGGTCAAAGTTTCCACCGATAATTCCATCCACAACAAATAACGGAGATTGGGAAGCGTTTACAGAAGAAATTCCGCGAAGCCTTATTTCAGGCACCGCACCAGGAACTCCTGAACTATTGACCACCTGCAATCCGGCTACTTTACCCTGCAGCATATCACCAATGTTGCTTGAGGTTACATCACGAAGTTTATCTCCTGAAACGACGCTGACAGCGCTTGTCAGGGCGCTTTTACTTTTTTCGCTATAACCTACTACAACAATTTCTTTCTGTTGCTGATTGTTGTTTTGAAGGGCAACGTTTATCGTTGTTTTACCAGATACATTTACTTCCTGCGTTTCCATTCCCACAAAAGAAAACACCAATATCCTGGAAGAATTATCAGGCACATCAATGGTGAATTCGCCGTTTGCATCTGTATTTGTTCCAATAGTACTTGCTTTTATCAAAACCGAAACTCCCTGCAACGGCTTTCCATTTTCATCTGTTACTTTTCCGGAGATTATTTTTTGAGGATTTGTGGAAAGCACAACTGAATTTGGAACTGTTTTATCAAGTTCTTTTTCTTTAATCACAATTGTTTTATCAACAATGGAATAAGTAAGGGATGTCTTTTGCAAACACTGTTGCAGTGCATCCTGCAGAGGGGCATTATAAATTTTTACATCTACTTTTCCTGCTTTTTCCAAAAGTTCATAAGGGTATAAAAAATTATATCCCGTTTGCTTTCGGATTTCCTTAAATACTTTTTGCAAACGCACATCGCGCATCGACAGTGTTACTTTCTGCGAATAGGTTTTTGCTGTTACCTGAAGGCAGGCCATTAAAATTAAAATCGCTGTAAGTTTCATAATCAAAAGCGTTTTGGTTAAATTTTGCTTTGATCGAACAGAGAGAATCTTTAAAAACATAACTTTGTTTTTTTGGTTAAACAATGAACATTCCCGAATGATTGTATTATTGATAACTAAAAATTTTCGCCGGAAGTGTTGCAAGCGCTTCCGGTTTTTTTTTTAGAAATTTTCTGTCCTGAAGGCTGAAGGCTCAACGCCGAATGCATTGCCTTTTGCCTTTTTCCTTCTTCTTTCTTCCTTCTTATGGCATTACCACCACTTTTTTCCCCTCTATCCGGAACTTCACTTCTCCGGTCAGATGCAACATATTCAACACCTGCGACAGATTTACATCACGTGAAATCGTTCCACCAAAATGGCTTGACACAGTTCCTTGATATTCCACATCTACATCGTGCCATCTTGCTAACTGCCGCATAATGTCGTGAATGTCTGCCCTGTCAAATTGAAATTTCCCTTCCTTCCATGCAATCGCTTCTTCCACATCTGCATCATGTATTATTTTCATTTCACCGGCTTTGTTCATCTGTGCCTGTTCGCCAGGTCTTAATATACGCGAACTATTGTTCCTATTAAGCTTTACACTTCCTTCCAGTAACGTCGTTCGAATTGTCGATTCATTATCATAAGAATTGATATTGAAATGTGTTCCCAAAACTTCTACCTCCATTCCATTCACTTTAACTTTAAAAGGCATCGCCGCATTTTTGGCCACTTCAAAATAAGCTTCACCCAACAGTTCAACTTTTCTTTCTTTACCCACAAAACTTGCCGGAAAACGAAGTGAAGAAGCCGCATTCAGCCACACTTTGGAGCCATCAGCAAGCATCAACTGATATTGTCCGCCCCTGGGTGTAGAAATGGTGTTATAAAGAACTTCCGATGATTTATTATTTAAAGCATTATAAGAAAGCATTCCGTTTTGTTTTAAGATTTTAGAATTTCCCTGGGTTGCAAGTGCTCCGTTTGCAGCACTGTCAAGAATTATAGACGAGCCATTTGCCAAAGTAAGGGTGGCTTTATTTTTTCCGGGCGGTACGTCATTTTGATCGGTTTGTTTCATTTCCGTTTTGCTGATCACATTTTCCTGCTTAGGCTTAAACAAAAAATAACCGGATATCGAAAGCAGGCAAATAATAATAGCTGCGGCCGCATATTTAATTTTCCATATTCTTTTTTTGACACCAGAAACCATTGATACCACCGGAGTTTCCTGTTTTGCATCCTTCATCAGTAAAGCAAACTTTAAGTCTGATTCTGTTTTTCTGAAAACATTTTCCTTTCCTGATTTTTTCCAATAATCCAGGAGGATTTGCGTAAGCCCTTCCGTTTCCTTTTCATTTTCTATTATGGATAATAGCTGTTCAAATTCTTTTCTGGTACAGGTATTAGCAAGGTATTTTTCTATCAAATCTTTCAACTCGTTATTTGAATTGTCCTGCGCTGGCATACTAAAAATATTTCTTTACAAAATCGTTTAACAGTATGAAGACGATTAAATGAAAGCAGATAACTAATGGAATGAAAAACTTTTTTTTATTTAATTACTTCCGGCATCATCGCTATGAGAAATGCGATATCATAGTTTTTGGAAAGATAAGTTCGGATGAATCTTTGCGCTTCTACAATGTGGTTGTTAATAGTGCTTTTGGAAAGATTTAATTGCGCTGCAATCTGATCATGAGTCATATCCTGTTCGCGGCTCAATTGATACACTTTTTTTCTCTGAGGAGATAATAGAGAAACCGCTTCACGAAGTTTAATTTCATATTCCTGCACCAGCATCGATGAGTCGGGCTGAATATTATTTGCCAACTGAATGTTTTCCCATAACAAATCTTTAAACTTCGGATCTCTTGCTGCACACCGCAAAAAATCAATAGATTTATTATGTGCCACACGGAAAAGAAAGGCATCAAATTTTTTAATTTGTGTAATCAAATCTCTCCCCAACCAGATTTTCAAAAACACATCCATCACTAATTCTTCGGCTATCTGTTTCGATTTTATAAATCCAAAAATATAATGGTACAACTGCTCATAATAGATGGCAAACAAATCCTGGAAAGCCTTTTCATCGCCTGCTGACACCCGTGTGAGCAGTTCTTTTTCTGTATGGAAATTATGGTGCGCCATCGAAAAATATACGAAAATTTATTTCAGGTAAATTTTACAAAAGGTATTATT
>JBQCFO010000655.1:0-17765 GCA_051959055.1 Ginsengibacter sp.
AAAACTATGTGGAAACCTCCAAAAAATTTGGTGGATCAGGTGTAACTACTGGCGAATCGCCCAAGTCTGCGCTATTTGTTCCAATGATTGTTGGCGACGTAGTAAAAGGGTCAATCAGTCTGCAAAATGTAGATGTTGAAAACGCCTTTAGTGAATCAGACCTGCGGTTGCTGACAACGCTGACCAATAGTATGAGTGTGGCTTTGGAAAATGCGCGGCTCTTTGATGAAACAACACGATTATTAAAAGAAACAGAACAGCGGACTGCAGAACTTGCAGTGATTAACAGCGTGCAGGAAGGTTTGTCAAAAGAACTGGATATACAGGAAATTTATAATCTTGTTGGCGACCGGCTCTGCGATTTATTTCCTGATTCACAAACATTAGTGATCCGCACATTCGATTATAAAACTGGTTTGGAACACTGGCATTATGCAAAGGAAAGAGGTACACGTCAATATGTGGAACCACGACCGTTCAACTGGACCAGCAAACAATTAATTTCAACAAAAAAGCCATTGGACATTAAGGAAAACTATATTGAAACTGCAAGAAATTATGGAGGTACAGGAGTTACAAAAGGCCAGGCTCCAAAATCAGCGGTTTTTGTTCCAATGATGGTAGGAGATCTGGTAAAAGGTTCTGTCAGCCTTCAGAATGTTGATAAAGAGAATGCCTTTGGAAAAGCCGACCTGCGACTACTTACCACAATTACCAACAGTATGAGTGTTGCGCTCGAAAATGCACGGCTGTTCGACGAAACGACTCATCTGCTGTCTGATGCCAAACAAAGAGCATCCGAACTCACCACCGTAAATAATATCAGCAAAGCCATTGCCTCTCAGCTGAATCCGAATGAGCTCATCCAGTTTGTCGGCGATCAGTTGCGCGACCTGTTCAAGGCAAATATTGTGTACCTGGCTTTGTACAACAAAAAAACAAAAATGATACACTTCCCGTATCAATATGGCGAAATAATGCCTGAGCGCAAAATAGGTGATGGGCTCACTTCCAGGGTAATCATGTCAGGCGAGCCGTTGTTGATCAATAAAGATTTAAGTATCAAACACGAGGAGATGGGTATCTTACAAATGGGCCTTCCAGCCTCTTCTTACCTCGGCGTCCCCATTCCAGAAGGAGAGGAATTTATAGGCGTATTGAGTGTGCAAAGCACCGAACAGGAAAACCGTTTCAATGAAAATGACCAGCGTCTTTTGACAACGATTGCTTCTTCAGTCGGTGTTGCATTGCGCAATGCACAGCTTTTTGAAGATGTGGAACAGGCAAAAATGGAAGCGGAAAAAGCGAGTAAAATTGCCGAAAAGGCCAATGAAGCCAAGAGCGCATTTCTTTCTACTGTGAGCCATGAATTGAGAACACCGCTCACCTCAGTTTTAGGCTTTGCCAAAATAATTAATAAACGTTTGAATGATAAAATATTCCCTATTGTAGATCAAAGCGATTCAAAAACAGGAAAAACGATTAACCAAATAAATGAAAATTTGCAAGTGGTTATTTCGGAAGGAGAAAGACTTACACATCTCATTAATGATGTACTTGATTTGGCCAAAATTGAAGCCGGAAGAATGGAGTGGAACCAGGAAAACGTATCGCTTGCCGAAGTAGCGGAAAGAGCCGTTTTAGCAACCACTTCACTTTTTGATCAAAAAGCAATGAAACTGATCAAAAAGATAGATGCGAATGTCCCCTACATTATCGGCGATGCGGATAAGCTGATTCAGGTTGTAATCAATCTTTTTTCCAATGCGGTAAAATTCACAGAAAATGGAAATGTTACCTGCGAAGTTTCTCAAAAAGAGCATGAAGTAATCGTGCGGGTTTCTGATACAGGAATTGGAATTGCCGCGGATGATTATGGAGCCGTTTTTGAACAATTCAAACAGGTTGGCGGCGATACACTGACTGATAAACCAAAGGGAACCGGTTTGGGCCTCCCAATCTGTAAAGAAATTGTAGAGCATCACGGTGGCCGCATTTGGGTAGAAAGCGAGGTTGGAAAAGGAAGTACTTTTTCCTTTGCCATTCCTTTTGTTGCGTCAGATAATAAAAAGCAAAAGCCTCTCCATTTAGACGAATTGGTAAAACAATTGAAAGAACAAATGATCTTTTCGACTTTAAAAACAAATGGAAAACCAGCTACGATTCTTATCGTGGATGATGATGATTCCATTCGTTCTTTATTGGAACAGGAACTGGGGGAAGCCGGATATTTAATTGAACAGGCAACGAATGGCAAGCAGGCATTGGAACGCATCCGCAAAAACCGCCCGGATCTGATCATTCTTGATGTAATGATGCCCGAAATGAATGGATTTGATGTAGCGGCAATTTTAAAAAACGATCCCCTGACAATGGATATCCCAATCATTATTTTATCCATAGTTCAGGATAAAGCAAGAGGTTTCAGAATCGGGGTTGACCGGTATTTAACCAAACCAATTGACACAGCGCAGCTCTTTGCAGAAGTTGGAAATTTATTGGAACAGGGAAAATCAAAACGAAAAGTAATGGTTGTGGATGAAGATAGTGCAGCAGTGCGATCCCTTTCAGATGTTTTGCAAACAAAAGGTTACCAGGTAGTAGAATCGGATGGGAATGAATTGGTACAAAATGCCATCGCCACACAACCCGACATCATTATTCTAAATTCCATATTCTCAGGCAAGCAGGAAATTGTAAAAACCCTGCGCTTTGAAAAAGGATTGGAAAATGTGTTGTTTTTTATTTATGAATAAAGTAAATGCGAAAATTGGCTGATTCTATTCGTAAAAGCGCTATGCAGTGGACGAACAAATAAACGCTATTTGTACTTCTCTTTGCAATTAAAAACGAAGAACAAAAAACTAAGAACTAATAAAATGGAACAAAAACTTTTAATTGTAGATGATGAAGCGCACATCAGGATGCTGCTCGAACAAACGCTGGAAGAACTCGAAGATGATGGTGTAAATTTTTATTCTGCCTCCAATGGTGAAGAAGCGTATGAAATTATCAAAACTGAAAATCCGCAACTGGTTTTCCTTGATGTGATGATGCCAAAAATGAATGGCATGGAAGTGTGCAGGAAAGTAAAAAAGGAACTGGCGTTGAACGATGTTTTTATTGTACTGCTTACTGCAAAAGGACAGGAATTGGATCGTCAGAAAGGACAAGAGGTAGGCGCGGATCTGTATATGACCAAGCCTTTTGATCCTGAAGTAATCCTGGAAAAGGCAAAAGAAATTTTGGGTTTATAAACTTTATTCTAAAGAATAAAAAGAAAAAGGAAAAATGGCTAAAATAACTTTGAAAAATATTTTAAGTAAAAACAATGACGCCATCGGCATCGTAATTTCTGTGGCCAAACAATTGAATGCAGATTTTTGTGTAGAAGATAATAATGGCAAAATTATTTTGTCAAATACTGAAAATATTTCTTCAGTTCAATATCCGGTTTTCTTTGAAAATGAAACAATGGGTTTTGTAAAAGGAAATGAGAAAGGCGCTTTTATTGCTGAACTTTTAATGCATATTCTGAATAAAGAATCTGAAAGAAAAAAATTAGGTTCAGAAGTTTTAAACCTTTACCAGGAAATCAATCTGATTTTTAATTTCTCCGACAAATTGGCTCAAACCATTGGCGCCACAGCCATTTCAGAAATCACTTTAGAGGAAGCTGCACATGTAATCAAAGCAAAAAGCGGTGTAGTCGTTTTGTGGGATGAAGAAAAAAAACGCCTCAAAGTGGAAGCGTCGAAAGATCAATTCTTTTTCGACGAAGAAAAAATAAATACGGAATTAGTGCTGTTGCTTCACATTATTTTAAGCGGACAGTCGGAAATCCTGAGCGACGTTTCTGCTCTTCAAAATGCCGGGATTATTTCTTCCGAAATCAAATCTGTTATTTATTCTGCATTGAAAGTAAAACACCGCATAATGGGAGCTATCATTCTTGCAGATACTGAAGCGGATAAATATACAGCCGGTTCTTTAAAACTACTGACTACACTTGCGCGGCAATCTTCATCAGCTATTGAAAGTTCTTTATTGTATGAAAAAAGCATCCGCGAGGCACAGGAAAAAGAAGCGGCGATGCGGAAAATATTTGACGCAACAGAAAAATTTGTGCCTTACCAGTTTATAAAATCCCTGGGCCACGAGCTGATTACAGATGTGAAACTCGGCGATCAGGTAGAAAAAATTGTAACCGTTCTGTTTACCGACATCCGGAATTATACCAGCATTTCGGAAATGATGACACCGGAAGAGACTTTCGGATTTATTTGTTTGTTCAACGCGCGGATGGGACCGATTATCCGTAATCACCATGGATTTATCAATCAATACCTTGGCGATTCCATAATGGCGATCTTTCCGGGAAATGCGTCTGATGCGCTCCTTGCGGAAATTGACATTCAAAAAGAATTAAACAATTTTAATAAGATAAGACAGGAAAAAAATAAACCGCCGATTCAGATTGGAGTCGGAATGCATACGGGCCCGCTGATTATGGGTATCACCGGCGATTATGACCGGATGGATGCCTGCACTATTTCCGATACGGTCAACACGGCTTCAAGAGTCGAAAGCCTTACAAAACATTTCAATGCTTCCATTTTACTGAGTGATGCAAGTTTGAAACAAATTGAAAATACCGGTAATTTTCATTTAAGAAATCTTGGTTTTGTTCAATTAAAGGGTAAACTTTCTTCAATCAACATTCATGAATGTTTTACCTGCGATTCTCAAATAGTATTGCAGAATAAATTAGCCACATTACCTGAATTTAAGAACGCGATATCATTTTATGTAAATAAACGGTTCCTCAATGCCCATGATGCTTTCAAAAATGTGATTGAAATGGCTCCCGACGATCGTACTGCAGCTTTTTTTTACAATCAGACCCGGAAAATTATCGAATCCGGTGTGCCCGAAAATAGCGAGGGAATAGTGGCGATGGAAGAGAAATAATGAGAATGATGCATAAAAAGCAATAAAACTTTTTGCCTCATTGCCTTTTTCTGGCGTCAACAACTTTTGCGAAATTACGCTTCCGTTCCCAGCCACAAAGCACCGCCAATGCTGTTTCTGATTGCGCCGGTTACGGATGATAAAACGGTGTATTGTTCCCTCCAGCGCAGCGTTCCCAGCAACGCCATGATCAATGCTTCTTTATAAATCACCACTTCACCGGCAGGAATATAAACTTCGAAATTTATTTCCTGTAAATGTTTTGAAATTCTTTCGGCCAAAAATTTATTGAAGGCGCCGCCGCCGGTTACCATCAATTGCTGGAGGTCTGTTTTTGAAAAATAGCCTTGTAGCGCGTGTTTTACTTGAATGGAAATATGCTCCACATAAGTTGCCAAAGAATCTTCAGTTGTAAGATTAAAAGATTTTATCAAAGGGTAAATAATATCAGTGCCAAAACTGTTGGCCAATGATTTTGGATAAGGAAGCGAAAAATATTCCAAAGAATTTAATTTTTCTAAAAGCGCGTCATTTATTTTCCCCGATGAAGCCATTTTTCCATCTTCATCATACGCTTTATTTTTTTCTGATGAAAGCATATTTAAAACGCGGTTTGCTGCGCAAATATCAAAGGCAATGATTTCTTTTTTTACAGAATAGGAATCTGCAATATTTGTTGCTTTACTGTTGATAGAAATGTTGGCAATGCCGCCAATGTTTAAAAAATAACGATAATCCGGAAATAATAATTTTTCTCCCAAAGGCACAATGGGCGCACCCTGCCCTCCAAAAGCAATATCTACAGAACGAAGATCTGTTACTACCGGAAGTTTCGTTTCTGCAGCAATAGCAGCGCCATCGCCCAATTGATGTGTCATTTTCTTTTCGGGAAAATGAAAGGTTGTATGGCCATGCGAAGAGATTAAGCTTACCTGATGTTGTAATTGAAATTTCTCTGAAAATTCATTTACTTTTTCTCCTAAATATCTGCCATAGTCTGTATGCAATAATTGATAGTCGAGTGCTGAAAAATGAATGGCGTTTTTTAATTTTTCAATCCATTCATTTTCATATTCGATGCAGGCAGCGCATTTTATTTCATACGCCCACTTGCCTGCCGTTTCGGTAAATTCTACAAAAGCAATATCAAGGCCGTCAAGCGAGCTTCCGCTCATCAAACCAATCACATTATAAATCATACTTTTTTTCTCTCTTTTAAATTTAGATTTGCGCCAAATTAATAAAAGGTCGCCAACCTTCAAAAGGTTGGCAATCTTTGCGAAAAATTGCCTTTATCTTTAGATTTAAAAAAATAACCCATGGTAATCAATCTGAGCGACAATCATTCTTTGGTAAGCAACTGGATTAGCCAGTTGCGGGATATTGAAGTGCAAAATGATCGTATGAGATTCCGGAAAAACCTGGAAAACATCGCTGAAGTATGCGCTTATGAAATCAGCAAAAAATTGCCCTGGGTTGAAAAAGAAATTACGACGCCTTTGGGACTGTCGAATTGTAAAGTGCTTGAAAAACAACCGGTGCTTGCAACCATTATGCGCGCCGGGCTGGCAATGCACAACGGTTTCCTGAATTATTTTGATAAGGCCGATAATGCATTTATCAGCGCTTACCGCAAACACAATGAGGATGGAAGTTTTGAAATCAGCCTGGATTATATCAGTTGCCCAGAAATGGAAAATCGTGTGGTAATTATTTCCGATCCCATGCTTGCAACCGGTGCTTCTCTCGTAAAAACTTTACAATTTATCCGTAATGCGGGAAATCCTTCAGAAATTCATATTGCGTGTGCACTTGCATGTACCGTTGGAATCGAGTATGTATTGCGCGCAGAACCAACGGCTACTATCTGGTGCGGCGATATTGACGATGAGCTCACCGCTAAAGGATATATTGTACCGGGATTAGGCGATGCGGGAGATTTGGCTTATGGAGTGAAAGTGCAGATGTAAACTCAATTATTCAATTATTGCATCATTCAATATTCTTGTTAACTTTTTTTTCCAGTAAACGAAGAAATAAAGCAATTTTCCCAGTTTCTCATTTTCACATTTTCTCATTTTCACATTTCCTACCTCATCAGGTACATTTTCCCATAACCCTTTGTGAAATATTTATCCGTATTATCTCCATCGTCTTTAAATTTATCCATTGATTTTCCATTGAGATTGGTAAGTACCCTGTACAAGTAAACGCCATTTGCAACTTTTTGCCCATACATATCTGTTCCATCCCATTTAAAATCGGTGATATTTCTTCCAATATGCAACGGCCCTAATTCGTCCGACGTAATTTCCCGGATTATTTTTCCCGTAACCGTTAATACCTGTATGCGAATGTTTTGTGGTATTTGCGAACCGGTTATCGTGAATACAAAAGCAGTGGATGTGGTGAACGGATTTGGATAATTCATGAAGTTAGAAATCATCGGTTTATTAATAACCCTGAAATCAACCTGGTAATCCATTTTTCCAGCAGTATTCCCGACTACGTCCTTTCCCGAAACAATTAACTGGTATTGATCATCTTCTCCGGGCAAAGAAGGCGTGAGATCAATGGTTGCGGTATTTTCTCCTGTTGTAAGATTAGCAGGAGTAAACCTCATTGTGTCATTATCAAATCGATAAGTACGCGCTGTGCCATCTGGATTTATTATCTGAACTTTTATAAGAGAAGTATCATTCAATGCCAGCGACTTGTTATCATCCTTTAGTTTTATCGTAATGTGCGGCCTTGCAGAAACAATATCCCTGTTTAAAATATGAACACCATCAAAAGTAACATCCATCGTAGGATTGTATTGGTCTGCCTTTACATAAAAATTGCGGTACATGAAGTTATTAAAGAGATATTGCTCCGGCTGATCATTATCGGGATTAAAATCTACAAAAATGGTATTCATTCCAGGAAATTTTTTTGTATCAATATCATATTTCAAAGTAATCGTATCTCCACTTATCAAAGGTTTTTGTCGTGGCACCTGCAATACATGGGTTACATTGTTCTTGTCTATTACCGTTAATTTCACTTTAATACTGTCAAATTTTGCAATGCTGATATTTTTAAATGCTACCCCAAAGTGCAAAATTTCGCCCTGGTTCAAACTGTCTTTTGAAGTAAAGTATAATCCGGGAGTAAGCGCTCCTTCCGGAGGAGCCTGGTAATTTACTCTCCAATAAGAAAGCTGGTAAGGCGAATAATTTACACTATCAATATTTCGCATTTTCAATTGTATATAAGGATACTTCTTCGCATTTACCGAAGAAATATCTACATCCTGCTGTGTTTTATTTACGTTAAAAAGGGTTGTGCTATTCCCCGATGAATCTACGCCGATTATTTGTACAGAAGGATTATCAGCTGAATTTGATTCGAGGCTTGTCCCCCTCCAATGCATTTCTTTCCACGAAACTGCCGGGCCAAATTTCGGAGAAGTAATATAACCGAGGGTATCCGGCGTGGTGAAGTTTTTCTTAATTACTACCTGGTCGGTTGTTCCTTTGGTAAAACCAAACAACGGCCCGAAATCCGGATTATTTTTTTGGAAAACAAAATCAAATGCCCGTGGACGGTTAAAGGAATCAATCAATACAAAGCCCTGCGATTTTAACCGGTGATAAAGTGAATTTCCGGATCCAAAAGCGGTCGTATCAGCTTGCCAGTCGCTCGCAAAAATACCGGTGCTTGCCTTCGGGCCGGTAATATTTCTGACCATCACGATGAAATTATCCGGAATAGAATCCAGGAAACGCATTGCGGCATTGCGGTCTTTTTGCGTAGCAGTATTAAATACAATATTTGCTGCTCTCTCTGACAGGCAGGCTGGATAACTTCCACTAATGCCTACGCCGCCATAAATGTTGTACCATGGTTTTAAACTAACTGGATCAATCACGTTGAAAATCAGATTGTTTCCTGTATTGCAAATTCCTTTGGTAAAATCCCATCCATTAATGCTCGCTTTGCAATCTCCCGCTGTAGCGCCTGCATCCGGAAAAACACCGTTTCTTATTTCAAAAAGATTTTCGACAGTCGAAAATTTCCATTGGCGGGTTGTATCAATCAACCGTACGTTTTGAGTATCAGATTGCAATTGCTGAAAGTAATGAGACTGATTGCTACCGCCTGTACTGTTTGCCAGGTACACAAATGAAGAATAATTCCAGTGATAATCTGAAGCAATGTCCGAAGCGGGTTTGAGGGCAACCCGCCAATAATAAACAGTATTATCTGTATAGTTGATTCCGGGATCAAATTCCATCGAGCCGCCGCCCTGATGCACTGTACGGCTGACTTTAAAAGGTGAGTTGAACAACTGGGTGGTATCCATTTCCATCACATAATCTTTTGGATCACTGATGGGATTTGAAGTGGATGCATACACTTTCTGAGTAGCAATAGTTACAATAGCCAAATCTGCCGGATAAGTTGGCCTGGCTTCATCTTCATAAATATAAAACTCTTTGGTAATGCTGTTGTTGCTTTCCGACAATTCGTCTACATTATTATCTGCATCCAAAGTGATGGATATTTTATTCAACCCTTTATCGCGCGTAGAAATAATGGGAACAGTAAGATTAACAGAATCGCTATAATAGGTACCGCGGATTCTGTTTTTTAAAAGAATATCCGAACTTCCATTTGGATAAGTCCGTTTTACAAGAATAGTGATAGAATCTGAAACTGCTCGTCCGATATTGTAAAAGTTAGCTTTTACAGAAAAATTATTTTCAGAAACAGAAATAAACTGCGGATTAAGAATAACATTCTGGTCTTCAATTACATAATCAGGTTTAGGCTGCGGATTTATCACCAACGCCGGATCTCCATGCAACGCCAGTTCTTCCAGGTGGATTCTTAAAAGAAAATCCAATGAAGCATTATTACCTCCCAGATTTTGAATGGTGTTTTTCATATCATTGCCCACAGAATTTCCATAATTGATGCTGCCAATCTGGCGAAACATCTGCGTGTTATAATCGTTCAGTGAAGGCGGAATTCCTAAATGGGTATCTGCCAGAAAACCGACGCTTCCGCGCTGTTTGCTCAATACAAAATTTTCCGAGATCGACAAATTGTTCTGAGTGACGCGAAGCGTATCAAAGATGTAATTATTTCCTGCAGTACAGCCGCTGATCATGAAGAATGGATACCGGCCATTGTTATTATATTCTGCCGGATCGTTCAAATTGAATGCTAAGGTAGTAGCAGATGAATGACCGAAATAGTTCAAAATGCTAATGCCACTGCTAAACAAATCACTGATGCGCTGTGTGGATGCCAATTGCACTGCAGCACTCGAAGCCTTTGAAAAAGTTTCTACATTTCCTCCAAAAAGTGTGTCTTCTAAAATATTTTTATAAATATTCATATAATACCCAAATAGATCATTATCCGAACTATCTGCACCTCCGACAATGTTCAGCACTTTTTTCATCCAAAGTTTATTGGCAAGTGTTTGAGTGGCAGACTTCTCAGTTACCTCATAATCTTTTATTTTTTCCAGGTAATTGGCAATTTCATCACCTGTAATTACTGAAAGCCTTCCTACAGGAATTGTAGGCACAATACTTCCATAAGGAGAAACCAGTAAAACATCTGATGCCGGGGCGCCAAACGTAGGAACCAGATTTAATCTTTCGGCATATTGGCTGCTCTGGTTCACGGTATATTGATCATATTCAACACCTTTTCCAATTAGAAAAATATATTTTGGCATTACTGAAAAAGCACCCGCAGCATATTGAACAAAATCTTTAATTGCTAAAGGATGTTTTTTAATACCGTAAGCAAACTGATCGATCAGTTGATTGATGTCAATCACTTTTGTGTTGTACCCTCCGCCTGCAGCAGAGCTTCTGTATTGACTGTAAAGATCTACATTATTTGCGCCGGTAGAACTGGTGTAAAGTACCGGATTGCTGATTATCAGATAATTTCCCTGGTTTGAAGACAAAGCATAATTGACAAAAGTCCTTTGCTGAATGCTGGTAACGTTTTGAACAACAGATGGATCGAGGCTCGATAGCTGGAATTTTCTCAAGGCAATAGCAGAAGGAGGAAGTACGAACTTTACTTTTCCCGGTGTGCTGATATCGCCGATGTACCTTTTATTGGAAGTAATATCAAACAAAACCGGCGCTACGGTTCCATAATTAAATTTATCAATTACCAGGTAATTGCCTGTATTGGTAGCCGGTAATTGGAAATAATAATCTGTCTGGTTATTAAAAATAAATTTGCTCGGATAGGTTATTTCATCAAAGGCCACCACATAACGATCGGTGGAAACAGTAGAGGTATTTTCAAAATAAATTTGAATATTATCCACACTACTGCTCAGAAGGCTCATCGGCAGATTCGTCAGTTCTTTTTTCAGATAGGTGAAATACGGCATCGGTTCGTTATCTATCACGGTATTCAATACTTTTACCTGAATGTTTCTATCATTAATGGAAGTACCGGCGGCAGCGAATCTTATAGAAAATCCCGGGCCACCGGTATAGATATTTGACAAAGTAAACCCTGCGGCCAATCGCCTGTTTGGGTAAATATCGGCGCTTGACCATCCTTCTCCAATATCATAAGAAGACGAATAAACATAACTCCCAACAGATCGTGCATATCCCGGATTAAGCTGGTTTTTAAAATAATTTCCCCTTACATTCATAAAATAAGGCTCCGGTGTTAATGTAGTTCCTGCTACATTATTTGGATTGTCGGTGTATCTTAAGTTGTTTACCGAAGGATTAACAGTCAGAAAATAAGCCGCTGTATCTGTCTGTAAACTGGTATGATCGGTTAGTTGATAATCCGTTACTCTATATAATTTCGTATCTGCTTTTCCGTCATTCATTTGTCCCCAAAACTCAATAAAACCATTTACTGGTAAAGGTCCGGCCGGAACACTGGTATATAAACTCACTTCCTGCCCGTTTCGCCAAAGCTGGAATTGTTCGGCAGGAATATTTCCCAGTCCAAGGTTGCTTAATGTTGATTGAGTAATATGATAAAGCCCGTTTGCGCCAACATTAAACTTGTAGTACGTTTTATTATAATCAATCCAGCTGTTGGAATATTGCGCATTTGCCTGGGCAATAATGAAAATAAAAAATAAGGCAATTAATTTTTTCATGGTACTATTTACTTTCTTTTTTTGCAGCCAGGTCAAATTTTAATGAAAAAATATGGGTATATAAAGGATTCGATTGATTGGCAAGGTTGGTAAAAGCGTAATCAATGCTTACTTTATTTATTTTGAAGCCGGCACCCAAACTGGGCTGATAAATCCATACTCTTTTTTGATTGGTCGTATCGCCATCAGCCAACGCTCTTTGAAAATTAGAAATTCCTGCACGAACAAAAAATACATTTTTTATCCCAAGCTCCAGTCCTGCATGGGGATCCACATTTACACTGTTATTGCTGATAATGGTATTTCTTCGGCCATCAAAAGTGAGATCAAAATCAGCTTCTGCCAGCAGATTTACAGCAGAACTGAATTTGAAATTATAAGAATTTCCTATTGTTAGCCGTGGTGCCGTTAGTTCCGTAGATTTTACAGGAATATCGTTTTCTGTCAGATAAAGTACTTCTTTTTCTTTTTCGGTAAAATGAAAGGACCATGCATTGAAAGTAGTGGTAATGTCTTTGGCCACCACGCCCAGGCTCCAGTTATTTTTTTGCATTTTAAATCCTGCATCCAGTCCAAATCCCCAGGCGTTAGCAAAATGACCAACTTTGCGATAAATCACTTTCGCATTCGCTCCAAAGCTCATTTTGAAATCCTCGTCATCTTTTATTTTTTGGGCGAAAGAAAAAAGAAACGCATAATCGGCCGAAGAAAATGAAGTAACATTTCCATAATTAATGCTTCCGTCCGGCTGCACCAGGAAAAGTGTATTGGGGATATCATCCACACCAAACCGCAAAACAGATAATCCCAAAACTCTTTTATTATCATTTACCGGAATCGCCACACTTGCAAAATCGTATTTGCCAATATTGTCAAAATAGCTTGCATGCATTAAATTTACCTGTGGAAAATCCTGAACGCCAACCAAAGCCGCCGGGTTCCAATATCCCGCGGTACCATCAGTAACAGAAGCGGCCTGCGATGCTCCCATGCCCAATCCACGCGCTCCTGCACCTATATTTAAAAACTCATTAGAATATTTTCTGAATTGCGAAAAGCCTGCTGCGGGCAGCAACAATAGCAAAAGTATTTTGACATATCGGGAAGTTCTCATCGGGGATGACCAGTTATTTGAATGTTTCTTAAATAATACCGGCAAGTTAAAACGAAGATTGTGCCGCCTATATTGTACGACCACAATCGTAAGTTCCGGATTTATTTGCAGATAAAATTA
Organism: Ginsengibacter sp.; assembly: GCA_051959055.1. GTDB lineage: Bacteria > Bacteroidota > Bacteroidia > Chitinophagales > Chitinophagaceae > Ginsengibacter. The sequence goes on from JBQCFO010000655.1 coordinate 13,359, forward strand.
AGTAAAACTTGGAGCAATCATGGAAAATGATTTTTGAATACCATCAGGTTTCTAAACTGGCGGCGATGTACGCTTATTCATCTATCCTTTAGTATTATCGTTCTTTTATTTTTATTTGGAAAATAATGAGCGTTAAATCCAGCTCTCTTTTCTAACAAATAGAAGGTAATAAGGTTTGATCAAATTGGTACGCGAGATTATTACTAAGGTGGATAAGGTTTTTAATTAAACCAGTTTTATACCTCTGTACAGTACAGAAAAGCAATAAATAATATGGATTCCTTTCTTTGAAAAAAACTGCTAAAACCTATTTTTTTAGGAAAATAATGAGCATTGAGTTCCGGCTCTCTTTTCGGAACGCTTTATTTTGCTTTAAACCTCAGGAGGCAAAGATCATAACCGATGCTTCTTACTTTTTAAGTTGAAAGTGAATTGGTTTGACCTTTCCTCTTTGTACTATCGGGCCAATTAAAGCGGTCTAAAAAGGAAGCATGAGCAGCCTTGCGGATCATTTCCCCAAAATAAAAAAAAACTGAACCAGATAGCGCATCAAAAACAAAAAAAATTTGCATTTTCTTCAAAAAATCTAATATTTATTGAGCGAAGAAACCCAGGCTGTTTAAATAAGAAATCCCGTTATTTATTGGTTTACTGACGGCGCTTCCCTTTCTTTTTGAATGGAATTCCGCCAGCTCAAAAATACCTTGTAAATCATTTCCTGATTTTGCATTAATTTCACCGCTTCAAGTTTTAATAAAAAAACAGCAATAATATTATGGCGGAAGTGATCAGAATGCCCCGAATGAGCGACACTATGACCGAAGGTGTGATAGTAGAATGGCACAAAAAAGTTGGCGACAAAATAAAGCCCGGCGACTTGCTTGCCGATGTGGAAACCGATAAAGCAACGATGGAACTCGAAAGTTATAACGAAGGAACACTGTTGTATATTGGCGTTGAAAAAGGAAAATCTGTACCGGTAGAAGGCATTCTGGCGATTGTAGGAAAACCAGGAGAAGATTACAAACCGCTATTAGAACAAGAAAGTAAAAAAGGAAATAATAAAGAAGCGGCATCTGAAAAAAATGCAGAGGAGCTTCCAAAGAAAAATGAAAATGAAGAAGCGGCAATAGCAGCCGGACAGGAAAAACAAAGCGATAATAAACCGGCTGATGCTGAGTTTAAAAAGGGAGATTCTGCAGAAGCAAAATTACCTGAAGGCGCCAAAGTGATTCGTATGCCACTCATGAGCGATACAATGACGGAAGGAAAAATCATTCAATGGAATAAAAAAGTAGGTGATAAAGTAAAAGCGGATGATTCATTGGCAGAAGTAGAAACGGACAAAGCAACTATGGACGTCGTTGGGTATGAAGAAGGTACGCTATTGTATATTGGTGTAGAAGCCGGTAAAGCAGCTAAAATAAATGATATTATCGCAATTGTTGGCAAGCCGGGAACAGATGTAAGCGCCTTTGTGGAAGCAGAAAAGAACGCGGCAAGTAAACCTGCTCAAGCAGAAAATAAAGCACCGGAAAAAAAGGAAGAGCCACAGGCATCTACTCAACCGGGAGCTCAAAATAATCAAACTACACAATCGTCTTCTGATGAAGGGGGAAGAATAAAAGCTTCGCCGCTTGCAAAGAGGCTTGCTGCGGAAAAAGGAATTGATATTTCGCAGGTTCCGGGAAGCGGCGATGGTGGCAGGATTGTCAAAAAAGATGTAGATTCATTTGTGCCGGCTGCTGCTCCGAAAGAAGAAGGTAAAAAAGCTGCTGAAGCAAAACCGGTTCAGCCTTTTGCTCCAATCGGGCAGGAAAGCCATGAAGATATTCCGAACTCACAAATGCGTAAGACTATTGCACGCAGATTGGGTGAAAGCAAATTCCAGGCACCGCATTTTTATCTGACGATGGAGATCAATATGGATAATTCTATAAAATCGCGTAAAGCCATCAATGAAGTAAGCCCCGTAAAAGTTTCTTTCAATGATCTGGTAATAAAAGCCTGCGCCATGGCACTGCGCCAGCATCCTGCAGTAAACAGCAGTTGGATGGGCGATTTTATCCGCAGGAATAACCACATTCATATCGGTTCTGCTGTTGCCGTTCCCGATGGATTGATTGTGCCCGTAGTTCGTTTTGCTGATCAAAAATCACTTTCTCAAATTGCCGCAGACACCAACCAGTTGTATGAAAAAGTAAGAAATAAAAAAATTCAACCCGAAGAATTTACAGGCAATACCTTCACCGTTTCCAATCTCGGAATGATGGATATTGATCAGTTTACCGCTATCATCAATCCGCCGGACAGCGCCATTCTTGCTGTAGGAGCGATTACAGAAAAAGTGGTGAAAAAAGGTGATGGCTTTGCTGTAACCAACGTGATGAAAGTGACCATGAGCTGCGACCACAGAAGCATAGACGGCGCTGTAGGTGCGGCTTTCTTGCAAACATTGAAGAAATTTTTGGAGAATCCGGTAACAATGCTTGTCTGAGTTTTTTGTGGTCGGGAGGCTTTCTTTTTTCCTGAATGATAATTTTCACGTTCAGACTGCTAATAGCGTTCCGGCCCGAAAGTGAAATCCAGTAAAGCAAGAAATGCGGGTAATTCTTATTCACAAAAGATTAAGCCTTTCTGTATCTTTTATAAATCCTGATCGCTGAAAATAAAACGACCGCAAAAGCAATGAGTACGCCGATGCTCCAGGCAAGGCTAAGCAGTTGTTTTACTACTGCGAGCATGACGATTGAAACTAAAAAAATGGTGGCCACTTCATTCCATATTCTAAGTCGTTGGGAAGTCCATTTAAAGATGCCTTTTTGTTGTTGCCGAAAAATAAAATGCAATGTAAAGTGATAAGTCAATAACCCGGCTACAAAAAAAAGTTTAACCAAAAGCCATGTTGGCAGACTTCCATATAATATCCCCATCCATGTTCCAAAAACTAAAGTAAGAATTGCGGACGGCCAGGTAATACCATACCATAACCTCTTTTGCATGATGGAAAATTGCTTTAAAAGAACAGATTTTTCGGGCTCTGGTTTTTCATTCGCCTCAGCAGTATATACAAAAAGACGCACCATATAAAAAAGACCGCTAAACCAAGTAACTACAAAAATGATGTGTATGGCTTTGATGTAGAAATACATGTGATGAATGGTGAGTTGTGAATGGTGAATTCTTAATTCTTAATTTTCAGCGAAAGATTTTGTAACATAACCAGCAATTGCTTTTACCCACAATGGATTCGTGTTCAAACAAGGAATCATCGTATAAGATTCTCCGCCGGCATTTAAAAATATTTCTTTTCCCCGCATCGCTATTTCTTCCAATGTTTCCAGGCAATCGCTCACAAATGCGGGACATACAATCAATAAATTTTTTACACCTTCCGCAGGTAATTCCTGCAGCCTGATATCGGTAAAGGGCGTAAGCCAGCCTTTGCCCAATCTTGATTGAAATGAAATGCTGTATTTATTTGAAGCAACTTGCAATTTCTCAGTAACCAGTTTTGTTGTGGTTCTTATCTGATGACGGTAACAAAATGCGTGTGCGGGAGAATCTGTTTCACAGCAATTTTCTGTTTGCAGACAATGACAACCGGTTATATCGCTTTTGCGAATATGTCTTTCAGGAATACCATGATAGCTAAACAAAATCTGGTCGTAAGGCTGATTCAAATACGGCCTGATATTTTCTGCAAGTGCATTCACATAGTCTGGTTCATTGTAGAAAGGGCTGATAAAATCTAATTTAAAAGAATACTTATTTTTCCTGTAAAAATCTTTCGCATATTCCACTGCAGTTTCATAGCTCGACATGGCATAATGCGGATAAAGCGGCAATACAATCACTTCCTCCAGAGAAGGGTTCCTTTTTAATAATTTCTCAAATGCGACTTCCGGCGAGGGATTACCATACCGCATGGCTATCTCTACAGGCTCAGTAATTTGTTGCTCCAGAATTTCTTTCAATTTTTGTGTATAAACGATTAAAGGCGAGCCTTCTTTAATCCATATTTGTTTATACGCCTCTGCAGATTTTGGCGCTCTGAAAGGAACAATAATTCCCTTTACCAGCAAGGCTCTTAGCAGCCACGGCTTATCAATCACTCTTTCATCCATTAAAAATTGATCAAGATATTTTCTCACATCAGCAACGTCTGTTGATTCAGGAGAACCAAGATTCATGAGTATAATTCCGCGCGAGCTTTTTGGTGATATCATTATGTAAACCTCTATTAATTATCTGCAAATGTAAGCGCTGAAAAAAAGAATCTTTAATTGTTTTTTTTTGTTTTAAGTGCCATGACTCATGAAAATGATTTTTATATGATTTTATCAGATAAATTTGACGATTAAAGATTTAGGAAAATGAAGTTGAAAAGTGTATTTTTTATTCTCT
>JBQCFO010000656.1:0-9356 GCA_051959055.1 Ginsengibacter sp.
CTCCAAAGTTCAGCCGAATACTTCTCGCTTCATCAAAAGGATAAGAAATAGTGCCCTGGTATAAATTAGAAACAATTTTTCCAGGATAATAGCTGGTGCTGTCGCCAAAAGCCACCTGCTGCACATTCCGATAATACATCAATCCCCACTCAACTCTTTTTCTCAAATTAGAAAATTGAAATAACCAATCATTGTCTTTTAAATTAGTAGAAAGCCTGAATCCACCCGATATTTTAATATCTTCCATGATATCGGCAGTACCCATATTGATGATTCCATTCAAACCATTATTGGATGAAAGCTGGATGGGACCGGAGCCGCCCTGGTATATCTGATACTTGGTTCCAAGCACATTATTGTTGAAACCGGCAATGATATAATCGGTTGCAAACTTCAAAGGTTTATATGGATACAATCGTGCGGTTGACAGTACGATAGCCTCATCAACCGGCTGTGGATTATTCAAGGCAGCAAGCTGAGCGCTATCTTTTTTCTCAGCTTTAAATTCATGCTGAAAGATGTCTTCCTCCTGTGGCACCGTTGGCTGAATGATTTCCTCACCCGACGCTATCCTGCTTTTTTCCATCAAATCTTTCATGTAAGTAGTCGTTCTTGCGCTTACATTCCGGCGTTTTAAAGCATTCTCATCAATCTTTAGCTTATACAAAATTTTATCATCTCCCTGCTGGGTTACTTCGCTTACCTGGTGATTTTCACCCGCTTCTCTTGTTTCCAAAAGGCTGCTGGCATAGTTGGTCAATGGAAAAGTATATGCCGAATCATTTGAAACAGCGACAACCGCGATGGTATCTACATCTTCCTTGTGATACACTTTTAAGGTAGAATCAATTTCGGGAACGGTAGGGTTTCTCAGGATGTCATCGCCGATAACAACGAGGGTATCTACACCGGCACTTCTGGTTGTAAAAAATCCGGCATAGCGGTTTCCGATTCCATTCAGATCGCTTACAAAAGTAAAATGTACATCGTCGTAAGGTGTGGGATAACGGGCATCACCAAATTTCAATTTCGTTAATTGAGTGATTTGATTGAGGCCCGGGTGGCTTGTTGCAAAATCTGTAACCATAAAAATATTGAACCGGTTGTGCATCAAAGAAGTATCACCACCTTTCACATCTGCAGAAGGCCTGTTGCTCGAATAAATAATTCCTGATTTTCCCGGAAGATTAATATAAGAAGGATCAAGGTCATCATAGACATCATCAGTAATTTGTTGAAGCTTATCTTTCCCAATGTCAAAAGTATAAATATCAGAATGGCCGTTTTTTACGGCGCTGAAAAGCAATGTCTGGCTGGTAACCATATATTTCATATCCTGAACCTGGTCAAAGTATTTGGTCATATCTCTTACGTATGGTTTTGTTTTAGATATGACATCATATACAAAAAGTTTGATCTTTCCTTCTTCTTCGTAAAGTACTGAAAGCCTTGTCCCTTTTGGATCCCACGCCATCATTGGATAATTGGGATTGATGTCGCCTTCTTTGGTTTTGATGCCAAATTTCAAGAGGGTTTTATCTTCACCATCTTCGTTTAAAATAAGTTTATATTGTCCTTTTTTAAATTGAACCACAGCAAAATCACCATTGCGTTTGTTTGGATTCACATTAAAATGGAAATAATTAATTCTTTTGCCAACAGTATAATCAGTGATTTCGCTTCCTTTTGGATAATTTTTTCGGCGTGTAATGTCCTGCTCGTATTTATTTTCCTGATACTGCATAAAGTCGGCGAGTACATCTTTAAATTTGCGTTGCTTGGTTACTTGCTGGCTTGCCTTTTTCAGGCTTTTATAAACCCTCGCCAGATATAATAAATACGTGGTATTTTCTTTTTTGTATTTCTCTTCAATGTAATACCAGAAAGCATGTCCGGCAAGCAAAGGATTTTCAAAAGCAAACTGGTAGAAATTTTTATACTTCTCGCTCAGAATTTCATTTTTCAATTGATCGTCCAGCGCAGTACTCCAGTTTTCACCAACATAAGCGATGTATCCATCGATGAGCCATTGGGGAAGATCCAACAAGGCAGCATTCCCTGCTACTTCGCCAAGGTCTTCACCAAATAGTATGTTTTTTACCAGAATGCTTGCGATGCCTTCACGGATTTGCTTGCGTAGATCTGCATGATTACCATTGAAATAAACAATCATTTTATTGTTGACCAGTTTGGTAATACCACCGGCATTTTGCCAATCCTGCCCGAGGCCGATGTTGCTTTGCTTCATATCATTGTAGGAATTGTATATAATGATATTGGCACGTCGCTGTAAACTAAATTCAACAAATTTTTCAATCCCGGGCAGTTCTTCCTCAGCCACCTGGGCTACATATTTTCCGAGCTCCTGGCCGTCCTGGTTAAAATAAGAATTGAAATTTTGTGTCTGATAATATTTCCATTTAAACTTTTTAAACTGCAACCGGTTTTTGCCATACTGCACGGTACTTACCTGTGCACCTGCAAAACCCGCAATTGCAAATAAAATGAGAAGCAGAAATATTTTTTTGTACATTGGTTTCTTGAGATCTTGCATGTGCTTTTACATTATGATAGTTGCCCTAAAATTAGTCGTTTCGTATTAATCAATGAAATCATTTTACTGAATTCAAACTTTTTACAATGTTCCAGATCAAAGTCTTCACCTTCAATCCTGTTCAGGAAAACACTTATGTGTTATACAATGAACAAAATGAATGCATTATTATTGACCCGGGTTGTTATTTTGATGCTGAAAAAGAAGAACTGAAAAACTTTATTACAACTCACAAATTACAGCCCAAAATTTTGTTGAATACTCATTGTCATCTCGATCATGTATTTGGCAATAAATTTATTGCAGAAGAATATAAATTAACGTTAAATACGCATTTGCGGGAAAAAGAAATCCTCGAACTGGCTCCTGCATCGGGTCTTATGTTCAACCTGCCTTTTGACAACTACCAGGGTGAAGTGATTTATCTTAAAGAAGGAGATTTGGTTTTTTTGGGAAATGACAAACTGGAAGTAATCCATGCACCGGGCCATTCGCCGGGAAGTATTTGTTTTTATTGTGAAAAACAGCACTTTCTAATCGGTGGGGATGTTCTTTTTGAAAACAGCATCGGCCGCACTGATTTGCCATATGGAGATCATGAAGAATTAATTAGAAATATCAGGGGAAAACTTTTTAAACTTCCTGCAAATGTAAAAGTTTATCCCGGTCACGGGCCTGCAACAATGATAGGAAAAGAAATACAGGAGAATCCATTTGTCCAGTAAACAAAGAAATAACCCGGATTTTTATTTTCTGACTTTGTTTTGATTTGCAAAGGATGACAAGGAGATTCACGGCCCAGATTATTATGAAACAACGGTTCAACTATCCCGGTAGATTCTTTTAAAATTATATACTGAGGCGTTGTAATCCCAACGCCTTTTTTTATTTATTATTCCAATTCTTCATCGCTAAAGCTCTGCGAGCTCAAGTTAATCATACTTCCCATCAGATCTTTAAATTCTATTTTTCCTTCCAGTACTTTTTTGCTGATCAAAGAAAAAGTAGACAACCCGTGCAACACAAATTCCATTAATAAAGCATTCTCTCTTGCATTCGCATTGGGAAAATGTTTTTTTACCAGCCCATAAAGGCCATCCACTTTATAAAGCAGTTGGATTTTATCATCATCTTTTAGATCAAAAGCAAGGTTCAGCTGATTTCCTGCATCAAACCAGCGCGTAATAGATTTATAAGGATTTTCCTCCACAACCGATTCTCTTGTTTTTCTTTTCTTATAGCTTTCCGGATTGGGAAAATATTTTACAAATTGGGTGCGAATCGCTTTTTGCAATAAATTATAAGCTACCTGGAAAGGGCCTTCCTGTTCACCTTCATAAACCAATTCTATTTTTCCGGTAATGGATGGAATGATGCCGGTAAGATCACTGATCCAAACCTGGGTTTCTTTTTCTTTGTTCCTGATAGCGCGTCTTTCAGCGGCGCTCACCGCATTTTCATAGGCAGAGATTGTGAGCCTTGCAGATACGCCGCTTTTTTTATCTACAAATTCACTACCACGCGCTTCGAATGAAACCTGCTCGATCAATCGCTTTACCAAATCGCTTACCTGCACTTTTTTTACCTGGTCGCTGTGGACTGTTGCTTCCTGCTCGGTAATATATAAAGAATTTTCGATCGTAGTCGGGTAATGAGTCAGAATCTGGCTTTCAATTCTGTCTTTCAATGGAGTAACAATGGCGCCACGATTGGTATAATCTTCGGGATTTGCTGTAAATACAAACATGATATCCAAAGGCAGTCGTAATTTAAAACCCCTTATTTGCAAATCGCCTTCTTCGAGAATATTAAACAAAGAAACCTGGATTCTTGCCTGCAAATCGGGCAACTCATTGATTACGAAAATGCCGCGGTTGCTTCTCGGAATAATTCCATAATGAATCACTCTTTCATCGGCATAGCTTAGTTTTAAATTCGCTGCTTTTATCGGATCAATATCACCAATCAAATCGGCAACACTTACATCTGGCGTGGCTAATTTTTCTCCATAACGATCGGTACGATGAAGCCATGCAATTGGAGTATCGTCGCCTTTTTCTTTTACCAGGTCGCGGGCATATTTACTCAAAGGCTTATACGGGTCATCATTTACTTCACTGCCTTCCACCACAGGAATATATTCATCCAGCAAATCAATCATTTGCCGCGCCATACGGGTTTTCGCTTGTCCACGAAGTCCTAAAAAAAGAATGTTGTGGCGTGATAATAAAGCTCTTTCCGTATCCTGAATTACCGAATCTTCATAACCGATGATACCGGGAAAAGTGATTTCTTTTTTACCGATTTTTTTGATGAGATTATCCCGTAATTCTTCTTTGATGGATTTTGGTTTGTAATTAATTTCTTTTAATTCGCCGAGTGTTTTTATATTTTGTATGTTCATGTTATTTTTCTTGATGTTGCGCTAAATATTTATCATTAATTAGGATAAAACAAAGTCCGTTTTTCGATAAAATCGAAATACTTTTTATTATCTGTATAAACTTCTAAAGAATAAGAAAGTGCAGTTGCAGCAATAAAATTATCAGCAACAGACATTTTATGCGAAAAAGAATATTTTTTAATTATTTTTTTTGCAATTAAAATTATTCGATTATCTAAAAGTAGAATTTTGTAGGCTTGAAGATTTTCTTCAACCTCATCTTGCATTTTTTTATTATTACAACCAATTAATAATTCCATTTCTGTAATACAAGAAATAATTAAATCGTGAGAAAGGTTTTGTAAAACCCGTTTATGCTCTTTGTTACCTCTATATATTTTTATTAAGATATCCGTATCTATAATAACTCCTGGTTTCTCTGCCATAAATCTTTTCTAAAAGTTTTTGGATCTAAAGGAAAATCAGGGTATTTACCAAACAAAGCCAACGGATCGCCCTTTTTCTTATTTAATATCTTTTTTTCTTCTTTTATTTCTACAGGACTCATTTCGCTCCGAATTTTTTCAACACATTTGATATGGTTTCCACTTCATTATCCGGTATTCTTATAATAAATTCTTTCATTTCCATTTTTTATTGAAGTTACAAACTAATTTAAATCTAAACTCTTCTAAACATCTAAACTGAATAACTAAATAATTCAAGGATCAAATAATTTCTTTAAACCTTCCTCAATAAACCGTCTTTCTTCTTCCACTTTCAAAATCCCTAAAAATAAATGCGCCCAATTTATCGAGTGAAGCAAAGAACGCTTTGCCATTATTGGTTTCAGTAAATTCTGTTACAAACCTTTGTAAATATGGATCGCTGGCAATCATGAAAGTTGTGATCGGTATTTTGATTTTTTTGCATTGCGCAGCGAGATTCAGGCAACGGTTTAAAATTCTTCTGTCCACCCCAAAACTGTTTTTATAATAACGTTTCCCGATTTTCAGACAAGTTGGTTTTCCGTCTGTGATCATAAAAATTTGTTTATTCGGATTTTTTCTTCTGCGCAAAATATCCATTGCCAGTTCGAGTCCGGCAACAGTATTTGTGTGATACGGACCAACCTGCAGATAAGGAAGATCTTTTATTTCAACCGTCCATGCATCATTTCCGAAAACGACAATATCAAGTGTATCTTTCGGATATTTTGTGGTAATCAATTCGCTCAGAGCCATCGCTACTTTTTTGGCAGGAGTAATTCTGTCCTCGCCATACAAAATCATGCTGTGAGAAATATCAATCATCAATACGGTGGAAGTTTGCGCTTTAAAATCTGTTTCCCGGATTTCCAAATCATCTTCCTGCATCATAAAACTTTCTGTGCCGTGATTGATTTGTGCATTGCGGATCGATTCGGTAAAATCAATTTGTTCCACAGTGTCGCCAAATTGAAACGGTCTTGTTTCGGGGTTGATCTCATCGCCGTTTCCGGGTTTAAAAGTTTGATGATTTCCGCTTTTGGTTTTTTTTAATTTCCCAAAGATCTCTTCGAGGCTTCGCTTGCGGATTCCCTGTTCTGTTTTTGGGGTAATTTTTATTTCTCCTTTTGGTTTGTTTTCATCAATGTATCCTTTGTCTTTCAAATCTTCAATAAAATCACCCATTCCATATTCATCGTTCGTCAGTTCGTATTGCTTGTCTAATTCGGTAAGCCAGCTCAGAGCTTCGCCTACATCGCCGCTCGTGTAAGTAAGCAATTGCATGAAAATGTCTAACAGATTTTGAAAAGGTGGTTTATTATTTTCCTTCGGGTCATATTTTGAAAAATGATGTAGTCGCATGGGGTTGAAGGTTGAAGGTTGAAAGTTGAAAGTTGAAGGTTGAAGGTTGAAGGTTGAAAACCTCAGACCTCAAACCCTGTTCGATGCAAGTTACTCAACAAATATTTTTCCGAAAAGTCGTGCTGTGTTAAAAATAAAAGCAGAAAGGAAGTTTTCTGCCGGAACGAGGAAGATGAAGTTTAACGGAAAATAAATAAGGAGCAACTTTTGTTGCTCCTTATTAAAATTTTATGTACTTAGTAAATTATTTATTTTTTACTTCCGTGTTCATCAGAGACGGTCAGTTTATGGCGCCCTTTTTTTCTACGGCTTGCCAAAACTTTACGGCCATTTGCAGTTGACATGCGCTCTCTGAAACCGTGTACACTTTTGCGGCGGCGTTTATGCGGCTGATAAGTACGTTTTTTTCCCGGCATTGGTTAATATTTTTCCTTTTGATTAAAATTGTTTTCCATCTTCTCAGCCGGGCACCATCCCTGCTGCTTGTGAAAGGGCTGCAAAAGTAAGAAAAGAATTTTGAATTTTTCTTTGAGGAAGAATTTTTTTGCCACGAATTGCACGAATTAACACAAATAAGGAATTTGAAAAGTTAACACGGATCACACTTCTTTACGTGGCTCATAGAAAAAATGTGACGACAGTAAACCACAAATAACCGGAATTTTTATTTTAAAAATTACAAATCAATATGCTTTGAATTTACTTTCTCTCCAAAGAACGCTTCAGAATGTTTATCAAAATCTTCCGTTGAATCGGTTGTATAAAATTCCAAGGTCCGGTTTTTACTGCATTTCGTTTCTATTTCAGGATGGCGTTGTAAATAATCCATTAAACTGTTAGCAATAATAATTCCCTGCGAAATCACTTTAATATTTTCGGGCAAATGTTTTTTTATTTTTTCTAAAAGCAAAGGATAATGCGTACAGGCAAGTAAAATGGAATCTATTTCACGTGATTTTTTTAATAAAATCTCTATGTCTTTTTTTATAAAAAAATCTGCCCCTTCAGAATTGTATTCATTATTTTCTACCAACGGAACCCACATGGGACAAGCATGTTGAAACACTTTTATTGCCGGAAAAGCTTTTTCGATTTCTATTAAATACGATTCGGATTGTACCGTGCCCTTTGTTCCCAAAACGCCTATATTTTTTGATGACGAGAAATTCCCAATAATTTCTGCGGTTGGCCTGATTACTCCGAGCACTCTTTTTTCTTTATCAAATACAGGAAGAAATTTTTGTTGAATGGTTCTTAGTGCTTTGGCAGATGCGGTATTGCAGGCAAGTATAATGAGCGGACAATTTTGAGCAAACAACCATTGTACAGATTGTAATGTATATTCAAAGACGGTTTCAAACGAACGTGATCCGTAAGGGGTTCGTGCATTATCGCCGAGATAAATAAAATCATATTGCGGCAGCAAACTTTTTATTTCTTTTAAAATGGTAAGGCCGCCGTAGCCTGAATCAAAAACGCCGATTGGAGATTTCTTCATTTACCAAAAATAAACAAGCCACCCGGTTTAATGAGTGGCTTGAAAAGTTTTCTTTATTATTTTATTATTTTTTTGCCGGGCTGGTGGTTGATGGTTGTTTTAAGCCAAGTTTTTTGATTACCAACGGGCCAATGTCATTTGTAGAAGGCATTACAATTAATGCTTCTCTTGGCATCACATAAGTGTAGCCGTTTTCTTTAGCTACATCTTCTATGGCTGTTTGTAATTTCTTTTGAATCGGAGCAGAAAGTTCCTGCCTTTTTTGTTCAAAATCATTTTGAATTCTTTGTTGTTCGCCTGCCAGTTCCTGGCTTTGTTTCTGAAGGTCGCTTCTTTTTACTTCTTTGAGGCTTGGACTCATGGTAGATGAATCTTTTACAAACTTCTGCAAAGCTTCATTAAATGCATTTTGTTTATCCTGTGCATTCTGATACAAAGATTGTTGGTATTGATCCAAATCGTGTTGTACGGTAGCGGCTTCTGGCATCAGTTGAATAATTTCATCGGCGCTGATGTATCCAATCTTTTGAGCGTTCGTTGTGGTTGAAAATCCAAATATTCCCGCAGAAATAAGAAGGATGGTGAGAAATTGTTTCATTTTTGTTTTTAGGTTTGTTTTTATAAAGTGTTTAAAATTCTGTTTTTCGCTGCATGCTTTTTTGTGTTTGACAATTATTTAACACCCAATTCTTTCAGCACATCGTCACTCTTATCCAGTTTTGGGTCGGCAAATATAACGGTAATTCCTTCACTTTTATCTAAAATGAAATCATATAATTTTGCTACCGCTAACTTTTGTATTGCGTTATAAACCTTGTCCTGTATTGGTTTCATCAGTTCTTCCCGTTTTTTGAAAAGATCGCCCTGGTATCCAAAACGCTGGCGTTGCAAATCGCGTACTTCTTTTTCCTTATTATAAATTTCGTCTTCTCTTTTTTTCTTCAGTTCATCGCTCAGCATTACTTTTTCAGCATCGTAATCTTTATACATTTTATCAAGGTTAGCAGATTTCTGATCTATTTCCTGCTGCCACATTTTACTAAACTGATCTAATTTTTGTTGTGCCTCCGT
>JBQCFO010000657.1:0-2316 GCA_051959055.1 Ginsengibacter sp.
TCTTCATCATAACTGGTCACTTGCTTTTCTTTTTTCGTTTCTGCAACGCCTCGCCAGTCTTTGATTTCAACCGGTTCCCATTTTTTGGATTTTGCAGACAAAAATGCGGCGTCCAAAATCGCATTTACAATATATCCGTCATAAAAATTTTCTTTTGGCTGCCTGTTAGCTTCTATCGCGTCAAACATATCTGTGAACATGTGATTATAACCGAGTTCATTCACTTCATCACCAACCGGAAAAAGCCAGCCTGTATTACTTTCAGCTTTTTCAGCAATATAATCTCCTCCTTTTCCTGATGTAAACATTTCAAAGCCGGTGCGCAAAAAATTATTGATCCAAATCGTACCTTCCGTACCCATTACTTCATCACGCAAATCCATTCCTCCGCGAAAAGACCAGCTGACTTCGAACTGACCAACAGCCCCATTTTCATATTTCACCAACCCAACTGCATTGTCTTCCGCATCAATCGGATGAAACCTTGTATCGGCCCAGCACATTACTTCTACCGGCCTGATGTTTTTGCCAATATAATTTCGGCACAATTCCACGCAATGACAACCCAAATCTATCAGCGCCCCCCCACCCGATTTCTCTTTATCCCAAAACCACTCACTATGCGGACCAGGATGCGTTTCGCGGCTCTTGGCCCAGATCACTTCTCCAATCGCACCGTTTTTAATGGTCGTAACAGTCTTCAATGATTTGGGCGAATAAACAAGATCTTCAAGGTAACCACCGGTAACTCCTGCTTTTTCAACTGCCTGCATCATCTGAAAAGCTTCTTTTGCATTGCGGCCAAGTGGCTTGGTACACAATACATGCTTTCCTGCTTCAGCGCACTCGAGCACCGCATCCAGATGCATGTCGTTAGATAACCCGATGATGACGGCATCTACGTCTGTATTGGATACACATTTTTTCAAATCATCTGTGTAATTTGGAACTTTATAATCATCAGCAAATTTCTTCGCGTTGGAAAGAGTACGGCTGTAAACAACGGTGATCTCATCTTTCCTGCGTTGACCAATTAATGCATCTGCATAAAAACGGGAAATAAATCCTGAACCCAGAATCGCTAATTTCATGATGACAAATTATTTTTTTTGATAAATTTATTTTGTTTTTGGCTTTTATTTGTTTTTAAAAGCTATCCGGTATCATATACCTGGTGAGCTCCTAAGATAACTTCTAATCTTCTTATGGTATAATTTATTTTTTTCAGTATGAACCGTACGTAGATGGATGATAAACTATTCATCCAACTCCCGGAGCAGCGATTGAATATCAAGAGGCTTTGTAAACATTTCTATCGAGCCATCTTTAGCATAATGCCATTGCTCTCTTGGCCTGTCCCAATAAAGCTCTACTCCGTTTCCATCGGGATCATCCAGGTAAAGCGCTTCCGAAACTCCGTGGTTACTTGCTCCGGTCAGCGGATAATTTGCGTTTCTTAAGCGCTGGAAAATCACCGCCAGGTCTTTTCGTGCAGGATATAAAATAGCCGTATGAAAAAGACCAGCTGAGTTTTTTGGTGCCGGCGGTCCGTTTTTGCTAAACCAGGTATTCAAACCGATATGGTGATGATAACCACCGGCAGAAACAAAAGCAGCATCATTTCCATACATGGTTGTTAGTTCAAATCCGAGCAAGTCGCAGTAAAACTCCAATGACCGTTTAAGGTTTGAAACTTTCAGGTGTACATGCCCAATTCTTGCCTGAGCGGGTATGATGTATTTTGCTTCCATGATGTGGTTTTATTTTATATTATTCTCCTGGAAAGAAAAGCCGATACATTCCCTGAGACTTTTACTCACAAAATTATCTCTAAAGTCAATATTTTATTCAATCTGAGATTTCATACTCGGAAACAATTGTGCGTTTGAATTCTAATACTTCAGGAGAAACTTTAAATCCACTACCGCCAAATGCTTTATTATAGGTGTTGATACCATTTCCAGTTGATCGATACACATTATCAGATTGATTGCCGCTCTGAGATTCGGTGTTTGTAATAAAATGTAATTTGCCTAAGCTGACGTTAGCTCTGCTGCACAACTTGGCGGCCGATTTCAAAGCGTCATCATAAGCGAGCAAGTCAGCTTCTCTAAATAAACTGTCGGCTTTAGAATGGCCAAATTGTATTTGCGAAATACTGTTGATTTTAGTTTCCAAAAGTTTATCGGTAAGTTCCGTGAACTTCTGAATGTCATTTAAAACAAAGTCAATGGATTGATCCGCACGGTATCCGGCAAAAACGGTCCGGTTTCCGATATACTCATAGCTTTTGTTTGCCGAAATGCTGCTCGTCTT